>JAUVKN010000261.1 GCA_030596245.1 Bacteroidia bacterium
GGCAAATCATCTCTGGTCTGGGGTTTGGAAAACACCAGTGGTTATCTGCTGGATAAAAAACTGGGCTATCCCGATCTGGACAACGCTACTGTGGTTGACAATGTCATCACCGACATCCCCCATACGGCCAATACCATCGTAGCCAACCAGTCGTCGATCACTACAGGTACCTTTGCCCAATACGAACTGAAACTGAATCGCTTTAAAGCGGCCCTGGGTGCCCGCTTCGATCACTACAAGATTAGTGATCAGGCCCACGTTGACATAGCACCAAAGGACGGTAATGTGTTCAGTCCACGTGTAAGTCTTATGTACGAGCTTATGGAATCGCTGCAGGCAAGAGTTAGCTACTCACAGGGATACCGTGCCCCGCAGATCTTCGATGAGGACCTGCACATCGAAACCTCCGGTTCTCG
The DNA here is from genome assembly GCA_030596245.1 of Bacteroidia bacterium. Classification (GTDB taxonomy): domain Bacteria; phylum Bacteroidota; class Bacteroidia; order Bacteroidales. The sequence continues at coordinate 417 of JAUVKN010000261.1, forward strand.
TCAGGTCATCCACGTAAATAATCCGGATCTGAAACAGGAAACCTCCCACAGCCTGATGGCCTCACTGGACTTCAACAGGCAAATTGGCCGTGTCTATACGGGACTCCTGGTGGAAGCATTCTATACCCGTCTTGTGGATGCCTTTGCCAACGAAATCGGAGAACCCGATGAAGAGGGAACAGTCATCTACACCCGGGTGAATTCCGACGGCGGTGCCACTGTTCAGGGCATAAACATGGAATTTAAGCTCCGTCCAGCCCGGGATTTCTTCCTGACCTCAGGCTTTACTTTGCAAACCAGCGAGTTTGAAGAAGCACAGCAGTTTGATGAAACGCATTTCTTCCGTGCCCCAAATACTTATGGATTCCTCGCCCTTGACTGGGACTTCAGCAAACGTTTCTGTCTGTCGGCAACCGGGAACTATACAGGAAAAATGCTGGTGCCCTATTTTGGAACAGAGAATCCCGAAGGGGAACTGCGAACCTCGGACAGCTTTTTCGATATGGGCCTGAAGCTGAAATACTCAGTGAAACTTAACGGGGCCTCCGTGGAATTTTCCGGTGGGATCAAAAATATCCTGAACTCCTACCAGGATGACTTCGATATCGGCATCGACCGTGATCCTGCCTATGTCTATGGTCCACTTGCTCCGCGTACCATATTTGTGGGCCTCCGCTTCGGAAACATGCTGAGCCAGGGAACTGGAGTTTCAATCGCTTCGAAGCGAGGCCGCGGACTTCGCAGGGGCCAGTTATCACGCCCGGACAGACAGAGGAAACATCGTAACTGGCAAAATTAGGGCCAGGGAAGGTAAAATTAATCCGGTCAAGCTCCTGAAACAGGAAGCAGCTAGTGTTGACTCTCCTGAAAATGAAGTTCCCGGCTGATCAGGGTGTCCCGGATGTTCTCGGGAAGCTCGTAGTAGTTGGTGGGCGGACAGTATGTGGTGAATGCGAATGAATTCCTGTTTGCAGCCTCCTCTACAGTATATCAAAAGGAGATAATGATCTTATTAAAGTGCCATGCAGGTGTAACCTTAGGGTGCTGCTCCCATAGTTCAACAGCCAGCTTGGGATTGCATTTCAGGCTCAGGCCACTGGCTTCCTCTGACAGGTCAAGCAATGCAAACATCTTTCCGGCCATTTTAAAGACCAGTGCTGTGTCATTGAAAGGGAGCCCTTCGGTGACAACTGGTTTGGTGATGCAGTATTCTCAGATTTCTTCGATGTTCATTGTAGTGGGTTTTGCGCTGCAATATATTACAATTGATATTTTCAAACAATGTCTCCCAATATGGAGATCTTTCTGGATACTGTGAAAAGTTTGCTTTTGAATGCTGATAATCACTCATAGACAACATAAACCATAAGGATACATTAATTTTCTAACCAAGAACCACAATGGTAGTAAAAGAACTGATTCTTAGCAAGATTTATGAAATCCGCGGTAATAATATCATGTTTGATTTTGATCTTTCTGAGCTTTTTGATGTTGAAACCAGAACGTTAAAACAGGCTGTCAGACGGAATATTCATCGATTTCCAGATGATTTTTTAATAACCCTTTCAAAAGAGGATTGGAAACAGCTTATCACAACTTGTGATAACCTGCCTGACACTGTGAAGTACAGCCCTGCACCTCCATTTGCTTTTACAAGGTGTTGCCATGTTATCAAGCGTGCTAAAAAGTGAGAAGGCAATTTTGGTCAATATTGCCATTATTAGAGCATTTGTCTTTATCCGGCAATATGCTATGAATCATAAAGATTTGACCGATAAACTTGAAGAACTTGAGAAAACATATAGTATGAAATTCCAAGACATTTATGCTGCTATTAACTATTTAATGGAGAAGGACCAAAAAGATGCTGAACACAATAATCGAAAGCGGATTGGATTCAGGCAAGATGAACTCAAGCATTGATAAGTTAAATTCTCTTACAGTATATCAAAAAGTGATAATGACCTTGTTAAAATGCCAGGCAGGTGTAACCTCGGGGTGCTACTCCCGCAGTTCAACAGCCAGTTCCGGATCACATTTCAGGCTGATTCCCCTGCTTTCCTCAGACAGGTCAAGCAAGGCAAACATCTTGCCCGCCACTTTAAAGACCAGTGCAGCGTCGTAAAATATACGAAATATTGACGCCTTTTATTTTTTATTCTTTTACGCTCGCTAACCCCGAATGTTTTATTATTTGTAATTTCATTACATGAAAACGATTAAATCAGAAACGGTTAAGCTAAAGGCAAAAAGGGCATTTATTAAAAAAGGGACATGCTCACGCACATTCTTCTATATTTTAGACCGTGAATTCGGACATCCCCTGGATGATGAGGAAAAGGCAATTGACCCTATGGCGGGAGGGATCCTGCAGCAGGGATATCAATGCGGAATGCTTTGGGGGGCTTCAATGGCCGTTGGTGCGGAATCTCTTCGCAAGAATAAGCAGCCGGGTCAGGCCATTGGTATCACCATACTGGCTACCCAACACATCATGAAATCATTTGTAAAAAGGACAAAAAGCATCGAATGTGAGGAGATCACCAGCTGTGATTTCTCAAATAAAAAAAGCTTCGCAAAATTTATGCTCTCCGGTAAATTTGTGAGCTGTTTAAAACTCGCCGGAAAATGGGCCCCTGAAGCTCTCAAAGCTGCAAATGAAGGATTGATGTTGGACCATGATCTGCCACAACACTCCATGAGTTGCGCTTCCGAAGTGGTCCGAAAAATGGGCGGCAGCAAAGAGGAAATGGTTATGGTAGCCGGATTTGCAGGAGGCCTTGGCTTAAGCGGCAATGGTTGCGGGGTGTTGGCTGCAGCAGTTTGGATGAATGCTTTGATTCATAATAGAAAACAAACCGGTAAGTCTGCAAACTATGATCCGGACAAAGACCTTACGTTAAAAGCGTTCTATGAAGAGACCGATTACGAAATGCAGTGTGATAAAATATGTGGACAGCGTTTTAAAACAGTTGATGATCATACGGAATTTGTAAAAAACGGTGGTTGCAAAGAGCTAATCAGTGTACTCGCAGATACTGTGCTGAGGGATTGATCAAGTATTAGTTTCAAAGAGATGCAATACTCAAAAAAGCTCCGGGAGCTCTTTCCTGAAGTAATACTCCATGCGGAGGATCTTCTGTTGCTGGAGACATTCCAGATCAAATACCTGCCTGACAGGGTTCCTGTCAGGGAATTTGCCACTTTGCTTCGTGAATATCCGGTGGTTCACAGGTTTCTGATTTCCAAATATCCTCCCATTGGTTCTTTCATCATAAGAATATTGAAGGAGAACAAACCTATTAAAGATATTGACCTGGTTGAAGAGCATTCTCAGGAAGCATTGTGGGAAATTGCTGATCTTATTATTTTCAATAAACATTCTGAGTTATTCGATGCACGAGGGCCAATCAAGTGGAACATTGAAGAGATCAACTCTATCATTTCAATCGAGGGAAAGGTGGTTGCAGATGTGGGTGCAGGTTCGGGCAGGATTGCCTTCCTGGTTGCACCTTTTGCTCAAACAGTATACGCGGTTGAGCCAGTGACCAGTTTTCGCTCGTTCATGAGGGATAAGGCACAAAGAGAAAGGGTGAATAACCTGTATGTGATGGATGGAATGCTTGGATCCATTCCCCTGCCCGATCATGCACTAGATGTTCTAATCACCTCCAATGCCATTGGGTGGAACCTTTCAGACGAGCTTAAAGAGGTTGAACGGGTAATCAAACCCGGGGGTTATGCAATCCATCTCATCTGGTCTGATGTGCATCAGGAAAATTCGTTCCACGAAATTCTGATTTCATCACCTTGGAATTACTCCTGCTTTCAGGACGGGAATGACAAAAAGATGAAACTCCGGTATTATAAAACAATCTAATCCTTATACACCGGGTTGATTCGGGATGTTTTCACATAGTGTTTGAGCATCTTAGCCGGTTGAAGTAGATCAAACTAAGTTAAGCAAAAATGGCTATCGTTATTGAAGCGGTATTAGTCAATCATTCGACCTGTGGGAAGAACGCATTCTCAATATGCTCGATCTCCACACCACCGGCATCGTAGATCACAGCGATCACATCGAAACGGGTGGGTTTTCGCCAATTGTGATAGCGGATAAATGCATCTGCGGCCAGTACAATGTGTCGCTGTTTTTTCTGGCCAACGACTTCTGAAGGGATGTTTACCAGGTTCCCCACCCGGGATTTCACCTCCACAATGACCAGTTCACCTCTGTCTATTGCTATCAGATCCAGCTCCTTTTTACCCGACCTCCAGTTGCTCTTCCAAATGCGGTATCCACGGGCCCTTAAATAGGTCGCTGCCAGCTGCTCGGCACCTCTGCCGGTTTCACATTGATTCATCCGTATGATCACTTTTTCATTCATGTGTCCAGCCCTGATAAGATCAGCGCATCAATCCTCCGGACCTGTTGCAGGCTCCTCCATTTTATCACTATCTTTGTGCGACTCCAAATGAATTCACAATGATTACCAAAGCCTTTAAACGATACCTGATCACTTCTGCATTGCCCTATGCAAACGGTCCCCTTCACCTTGGCCACCTTGCAGGGGTTTATGTACCTTCTGACATCTATGTACGGTATCTTCGTCAACGCAACAGGGATGTAATCTCGGTCTGTGGCTCCGATGAACATGGCGTGCCCATCACCCTGAAAGCCCGCAAGGAGGGAACCTCTCCCCAGAATGTGGTGGACAGGTATCATGCACTGAATAAAAAAGCATTTGAAGATTTTGGAATCACCTTCGACATCTATTCCCGGACCTCCAACAAGGTGCACCACGAAACAGCTTCGGAATTCTTTAAAACCCTATATGATAAAGGTGTCTTCATAGAAAAAACATCGGAACAGTATTATGACGAGGAGGCATCTGCCTTCCTGGCCGACCGATACATTACCGGGACCTGTCCCCACTGTAGCAATCCCGGTGCTTATGGTGACCAGTGTGAGCAGTGTGGAACTTCGCTCAGTCCGTCCGACCTGATCAATCCGGTTTCGACCATCAGCGGATGCAAACCCATACTGAAAGAGACCAGGCACTGGTACCTTCCGCTGGATCAGTTTGAACCCTGGCTCCAGCAATGGATCCTGAAGGAGCATAAGGAGTGGAAACCCAATGTATACGGACAGTGCAAATCGTGGCTCGACCAGGGACTTCATCCCAGGGCTGTGAGCCGTGACCTGGACTGGGGTATCCCGGTTCCGGTGGAAGGAGCCGACGGAAAGGTGTTGTACGTCTGGTTCGATGCGCCTATTGGTTATATCTCAGCTACAAAGGAGCTGACACCTGAATGGGAAAAGTACTGGAAGGATGAAGAGACCAGGATGATTCACTTTATCGGCAAGGACAACATCGTTTTTCATTGCATTGTATTCCCCACAATGCTAAAGGCTGAAGGCAGCTATATCCTGCCCGACAATGTGCCTGCCAATGAATTCCTGAATCTGGAGAATGATAAGATCTCCACGTCCAGGAACTGGGCTGTGTGGTTGCATGAATACCTGGAAGAGTTCCCGGGAAAACAGGATGTATTGCGTTATGTCCTTTGCGCCAATGCACCGGAGAGCAAAGACAATGATTTCACCTGGAAGGATTTTCAAAACAGGAACAACAATGAGCTGGTTGCCATCCTTGGCAACTTTGTGAACCGTGCCCTGGTCCTGACCCATAAATATTTTGATGGGGAGGTTCCG
>JAUVKN010000282.1 GCA_030596245.1 Bacteroidia bacterium
AATCACTTCCTTCTTGATGCTATTCATTCTTGAGGCAATTAAAGGTTATTAATAATGGCATCGGCCATTTGCCGGGTGGAAGCAGCACCGTTGTCGATCACATTGGCCCGACCCGCCATCTTCATCATATCATAGGTACGTGTTTTCCCTTCAAGGATCACTTTTGAAATGGAACTCCTGATCCTGCCAGCGATATCAGACTCCCCAATATGATCCAGCATCATACAGGCCGATTCCATCATGGCAATGGGATTCACGATGCTTTCCGGGTAGTCGGCATACTTGGGAGCCGACCCATGGGTAGGTTCAAAAACAGCAATTTCCTCGCCCAGGTTGGCACTGCAGGCGAATCCCAGTCCCCCGATCAATCCGGCAAAACCATCGGATACAATATCTCCAAACATATTGCCGGCAACAATCACCCCATAGTTTTCAGGATTTTTAGTGAGCCACATCATTTGGGCATCGATGTTGGTATTCCAGAGTTCAATTTCAGTAAAGTCAGCTGCCTGGATCTCCTGTGCCATTTTATACATCATGCCCGAGGTCTCCCTGATCACATTGGGTTTTTCACATACAGTGACGCTGCCATAACCAAATTTACGGGCATATTCAAAGGCGGCACGCAAGATCCGTTCGGTGGCTCTTTTTGTAAATATTCTCGTGGAGATCGAGAGCTCTTCCACTGGTACATCACCAAAGTTTTTCATGAATTTTGGATGAGAAGCCAGACCCTGGTAAACAATATCCGGAGGATTGCTCCACTCCACACCTCCATAGAGGCCCTCTGTGTTTTGCCTGAATATGGCAACATCAATCTCCGGCTCTTCAATGGTGTTTTCGGGACCGCGTCGGATAAAGTTGAGTGGATTGCCTTTATAGGTCCTGCAAGGCCTGATGCAAACATCAAGGTTGAAGTGTTGCCTTAGTCCCACGATAGGGCTGGAGTAGACCAAACCCTTATTATTCAGGGAGGCATCTAACTCTGCAGCAGCTGCATCCTTGGGTTTGCTGGTTATGGCCCCAAACAGGCCTATCTTATGTTGCTCCAGGAGATCAATGGTTCGGTCCGGCAAAGGATTTCCCTCCCTCTTCCAGAATTCCCAGCCAATATCACCCTCCACATAATCAGCTTCAAATCCAGCTTTGTCCAGTACCCTGATGGTCTCTTCAAGTACAACCCTCCCGATGCCATCCCCGGGAAGTGCAACAATAGTTCGCTTTTGTATGTTCATAAACTATTTCTTGTGAAGTTTTAGATTTATTACTTTTGTTAAAAGTAGGATTTAATCGGGTCTCAAAAATTGTTTTTTATCATATTTGAGGCAAATATATTGCATAACATAAAGCCATCATATTCAATCCGCAAATGCAGAAGATAACTGAGCTCCAGCCAGTGAAAGTATGGAATTATTTTAACGAAATCCTGTCCATTCCCAGGATCTCCAAGAGGGAGGAGAAAATAATTGCTTACCTGGAAAAATTTGCAGCTGAACACAAACTGTCTCACAAGAGAGACAGGGTAGGGAACCTGTTGATCTCCAAGGCAGCCACCAAAGGGTTGGAGAAAAGAAAAGGAGTGATCCTGCAATCCCACGTGGATATGGTAGGTGAGAAACACGCTGAGATAGACCATGATTTTGACAGGGATCCCATTGAGGCGTTCATTGAAGATGGATGGGTCAAAGCCAGGGGAACAACCCTGGGAGCAGATGACAGTATTGGAATTGCCGCTTCCCTGGCCATTCTTGCTTCCAAAGAGATTATCCATGGCCCGCTTGAGTGCCTCTTTACCGTAGATGAGGAGAGTGGAATGACCGGAGCATTAGGCCTCCAACCCGGATTTCTCAAAGGATCTGTATTGCTCAACCTGGACTCTGAAGATGAAGGGGAGATATTCATTGGATGTGCGGGAGGAATCGATACCGTTGCTTCATACAAATACAAGAGAAAAAGGGTCAGCAGGAACAAAATTACTCTCCGGGTTAGTGTGGGGGGACTACAGGGAGGTCATTCGGGGGATGAGATCCATAAGGGTTTCGGGAACTCCATTAAGATCCTGAACCGTTTTCTTTGGAATGCTGATCAGCGGTTTAAGATCAGATTATCCCAATATGAGGGAGGAAAAGCCAGGAATGCCATTCCCAGGGAGGCAGAAGCGCTCATCACCATTCCATCCGGGAGTCTGGAATTAATCAAAATCTATTTTGAGTCATTTGTGGGCATTCTGAAAAAGGAGATGGAGGTTGTTGAACCTGAATTCACCATGACCCTTGAACTCACTGATCATCCCGATTTTGGGATGAACCGGAAGCAACAGAAAAAATTGTTCAATGCACTCTACGCGTGTACTCATGGAGTTGTATCCTGGAGCCATGAGATCCCGGGACTGGTTGAGACCTCCACCAATCTGGCTTCCATCAGGAGCATCACTGAAGATACCCTGGAAATTGTAACCAGTCAGCGTAGCAGTGTGGAGTCTTCCAAGCAGGACATCGCAGACCGGATGGCATCACTTTTTAAGCTAATGGGGGCCAGGGTCAGGCACTCTGATGGTTATCCTGGCTGGAAACCAGATATCTCATCAGAGGTACTGAAAATTGCTGACAGGGCATACAGGGAACTGTTTAATGAAGAACCGGAGGTAAAAGCGATCCATGCAGGTTTGGAATGCGGACTATTCTTACAAAAGTATCCTCAACTTGACATGATCTCATTTGGTCCCACCATCAAAGGTGCCCATACACCTGATGAACGGATCCGGATTGATACAGTAGAGAAATTCTGGAATTTCCTTCTTGTGATGCTTGAGCAGATCCCTTCCGGGAGCTGACCCACAAGGAAATCCGGTGAGCAGGATTATTGAACAGATTCGAATTCAGCTTTTGTAACGCCACAAACCGGACAACACCAATCTTCAGGTATATCTTCAAATGCTGTTCCCGGAGCTATTCCACCATCGGGATCTCCCTCCTCCGGATCATAGGTATAACCACATATGGTACATAGAAACTTTTCCATTATACGATCATCTTTTTAGATAAGAGTAACAGGATGCTTCCTGTTACAACATTTCCCGTTTCATGATCCAATTCAGATCCGTTCATGCTGTGTGGGATCAGGTATACAGCAAGCATGACCAGTGAAGCCCCAATGGCCAGCCACCGGCTGTAGGACTTTTTCCTGAGGAACCAGGCCACCACAAAAGCTATCAATGGAAATAGCACTTTGTTGTCTGTAAGGTCCTCGCCAAGCGGCCACCCGGTCCAGTACTGTCCGAAAGCAAATTTTTGGACAATGGGGCCAAAAACAAAACCTCCCAGCAACAGGAAGAGGATGGTCATCCCCATATATCGTTTATAAACAGGCAGGTTTCCAAGGGCGAAGAAGATGGTGGCAGTGGACCATATTACCGTTAAGACCATAAGCAGGATGTGGGGGATCTGGGCCCATCCTGGAACAGAACCTTTGAACCTGACCACCACGTTTTCTTCATCACCCAGATCAATGATATTGCCATCTGCTTTTAACTCCAGGTGGTACTCAAGTTTGCCTGCCGGAGGTTGGTGGGGCAAAGATGTGGTAAGTAATCCATCTTTGCGAACCAATGACAGACTCTCCCAGGAGTTCTCAGTGGGAAACTTTCTCCAGATAATGTTGCCTTCGAACTGCTCGGGCAGGTTAAGTTCCACCGGACAGTCGGTATCGCCGCCATGGGAACGCGGAAGCTCAAATATGTAATCCGCTCCATTGTGTGAAATGTCGTACACTTTTTCATAAGTGGGCCCGGTAAGCCTTTGATATACCATGGTTCCCAGAGAGATCACCACTGCCAGAATCCAAAAAACAACCTTTTTACGCATCAGTCTGATATTTTATTGTTGATGTTTTCTTAACTCTTATTACAATCGGATCACCAATTCCAGGCGATCTTCATCACGCTTTACTGTAACTATAATGGACATTCCCTCTTTCAGCGGAGCAAGGCGGCTCATGTAATCATATATATTCCCCACGTTTTTTCCTTCAATGGCAACAATGGTGTCACCTTTCTGGATCCCGCCTATGGCTGCAGGTTTTCCTTCAGTTGCAAACATCACCGGCAAACCCTTGGTGCCATCATAGGTCATATCGGGCATAATTCCCAGGGTAATCCCGCCCCGACGACCCCGGGAGGAGCCGCTAACCTTGGGACCGGCCTCCGTAAAAGCGATCCTCTCCTTTGTATTGGCAAGAGCTTCAGCAATATCGGCAATATACATCAACACTTCCCGTGTTCCCTCCAGGTTGATCCGTGAAAGATTATCAGCGGGTGTGTGGTAATCAGGGTGTGCACCGGTGGAGATAAAGATTACAGGTACGTCCTTGGCATAAAAAGATGCATGATCGGAGGGGCCGAATCCCTCTTTTGAAAACTTCAAATTAAATCCGTAGGGCTTGTTCAGGGAATCGAGCAGATGTTCAAAATCCGGTGAGGTCCCGATTCCACCAATCTGCAGCTGTCGCTCCTCATTTAGACGGCCCACCATATCTATATTGATCATGGTCTGAACCATGGAAAGGTCAATGGGCGGATTTTCGGCAAAATACCTGGATCCCACCAGTCCCATCTCTTCTGCCCCGAAGGTGGTAAAAAGAAGGCTTCGGGAAGGGGATCTGACAACCATTTGTTCAGCGATTTCCATCACAGCAGCCACACCCGAGGCGTTGTCATCGGCTCCATAATGGACAGCCACAGTGTCGGGTTGCCGGGATGAAGTACCTTCGCCACCCATGCCCAGGTGATCATGGTGGGCGCCCAGGATCACATATTGTGACCGCAATGAGGCATCAGAACCCTTCAGCATGGCGATTACATTTTCCGATTCCATTTTTTTAGGCTGCAGATCCACAGTAATGTTGACCGTCAACCCTGTGGCAAATGATGCGGGTTGCAATTGGGTTGCAATTTTCGATTCATATATAGACAAACTGTCGGCTTCAATGGAGGTGAGAAACTGGTCTATGGCAGTGCGACTCATGTGGATCACAGGAATGGATAGGGGGTGCTGTTTCCCTTTGAGTTCCACCAGGTGATCATCGGCATCAAAAGAGGATCCTGAAACAAAAATTACACCGGCAGCCCCCTGGTCAGAAGCCATAAGCGCTTTGCCCCGGTCCTTACTGTAATTTACATAGGGAGAGGAGCCATCCTGCGCTCCGGGCACACCCCTTAAAAGTACAACCAATTTGTCCTTTACATCTAATACTGCATAGTCATCCCATTGATTGTCCGCATCATCGATTTGAAAACCATATCCTGCGAAAAGAACTTCCGAGCTTACAGAACCGGAAGCACTGAAGGAAAAAGGACGAAAATCGGTATCGGGAACAAGTTCAGTATCCCCGAAAGCAACCTGGTTGGCCGGTCCCGCTTCAATATCTGTAACAATTTCAAACAGTTGCAATCCTCTCTTCTCATGCAGTTT
>JAUVKN010000034.1 GCA_030596245.1 Bacteroidia bacterium
TCTCATCCAGAAAGCGATACAAAATGAATCCAGGTCATTCAGGTTGGTGTGATCCGGGATCATCAGATGATCATCCACCCCGTCCAGCACAAGACTGTATTCCCCTTCCCTGGTTTCAGTGGCTGAGAATGCTGCACCCCCCAGGATCGTTCCATGGTTGTTGCCTGATTCATCCAGGGCATTGGATTCCAGCCTCCACCTGCCCAACAGCTTATCGGACAGGTGTTCCCCGTCATTGGTAAGCAGCAGGACCCAGTCGAGGGTATCTGGCTTTTCAGGGATGATCCACTGGCCTCCGGATGAAAGGACCGAAGATGATATAAGCGTGTAAAGGCCATCCCGGGGATTATACCATTGCGCCCGGTAGGCATCCCCGTCATCCAGGTTTTTCAGCACTCCCGTCGCCCTGCTTGTCACGAAGGGGCTGACATTATAGAAGTAGGCCACATACAGGTCGTTGTCAATGCTTGCCAGGGAATACCAGGAACCATCATTGCTAAACCAATCGGGATCATCAAAACGGGGGACCAGTTTCCACCACTCTATCGGCTTAAAGAAGTTATGCATGAAGCCCATTTGATAACCAGAAGGAAATTCTAAACTCACATCCCACTTGGTCTGCTTGTCCTCCACAGTGATTGTAATTCCATCTATGGTGGTTGGGACATCCATATTATAGTTGCTGTTATATAACCAGATATCTATGGCTCCATAACCATGACCATACATACCGTTCAGATAGGCAGTCCAGCCCTGCATCCTTGCTCCGAAATGGTTGGTCCATAAATGGTCAAAACGCCCTTCAAAGTTTACAGAAGGTTTACCCTGCCCGTTGTTCCAAAAATCTTTAGGGACATTAAAATATAATTGCCCGTTCTTTTTTGGGCCCCATTGTGCAGCAAACCATGAATGTCCGGGCAGGTCTCGAAAGGAGGAATTTGATGCTACAGTATTAGAGGTGTTCTCCATATGCCCCGTTTGGGGATGCTGATAAGGGTCATATTGATGCATATAATTGGCCACCAGTTTCCATGGATTGGTTTCAGCATCAAAATAATTCTGTTCTCCTCCACTTCCGTAATAGAAGTCATTATCACACTCCTGGGCTGTTGTCCACATCACCGGGTATGCACTGTATCTGGCCACCCAGTATCTGGACAGTTTCTCCAAATACGCATCAGAATATTTTGCCCTGTTCCAGCCTAATTCAGAAACAAAGAAAAACTGTGCATTGGCATTAGTAAAGCCCTTGTCTGCTACGTATTTGAAGCGTTCATCCAACTTGGCAAAGTAAATAAGATCGCTCGATGTTACTCCGTTCGACAGGTTATACCCGGCTTCCAATGGTCCTGATTGAATCACTGTAAATCCCTGTTCAACCCTTTTATCGATAATTGTTTTAAAATTATCCAGGTCATTCGCAAGAATATTCCAATGGGTATCTCCCAGGTAAAAGAAAGGGGTGCCGTCATTGTAGGTGAAATAACGCCTGGATGGTGATGTCGTTACAAAACCATGTTTGTAAATTTCCAGGTCTCCCTGGTAGGCAACACAGGTGAAATTGCCGGTCTTGTTGTGCAGTCCTGTGTTGGATTCATCGGTACATTCTGTTGTGTAGGTCCATTCACCGGTCAAAATTGGAGCAAAGCGCACCATCCAGGTGTTCCCTGTACTCCAGAACGCCGGAACTTTCAATGTAGTGCCGTCCGTATGCGTAAAAACAACATCCAGGTCCACATCATTAAATCTGTCCTGATACGATTTTTCACTGGTAAAAGTTATTTCAGTCACCCTCCATTGAACCGCTGAAGTATCTTCTGCATAGTTCAGGCGAACATGAGCAAACAGACCTGAAGTTAAAGTGAAGAGGATGAATGACAGTAATATATTTTTCATATGTTATTTCTTTGCTTAAACAGTTCATTTTTTCTTCATCAACAGTACCCAATCTTCGACAGTAGGTTTGTCTCCGATGGAATAAGTGCCGTTTTCGATGTTTATTGTGGTTGATGCATTGAAATCTCCTGATATTGGATTATACCATTGAACCATGTATGCTCTGTTTTCAAGATTCTTGATAATCCCTGTTTTTAGATGGATGGTATTATAAAAATAGACTACATAAAGATCGTTTTTGATGCTCGCCAATGAATACCAGGAACCCTCATTTTTAAACCAATCCGGATCATCAAAACGAGGGATCAAATCCCACCAATCTAACGACTTAAAGAAGTTATGCATGTACCCCATTTGATAAGCGGAAGGAAATTCAAGGCTTTTATTCCACTTCGTTTGCTTGTCTTCTACAGTGATTGTAATACCATGTACAACGGATGGTTTCTCCATATCGTATGTACTGTTATATAGCCAGATATCGATGACTCCGTAACCATGCCCGTACATCCCGTTCAGAAAAGCGGTCCATCCTTGCATCCTGGCACCGAATTCTTTGGTCCATAAACGTTCATAATGTCCTTCATAATTTACCGTGGGTTTGCCTTGCCCGTTGTTCCAAAAATCTTTTGGGACATCAAAATTTAGCTGTCCGTTCTTCTTTGGAGCCCATTGTGCGCCATACCATGAATGTCCGGGCAGGTCTCTAAAGGAGGAACTTGATGCAATGGTATGATCAACATTTTCCATATGCCCGGTTTGAGGATGTTGATAGGGATCATATTGATGAATATAATTGGCAACCAATTTCCACGGATTTGTGGCAGCGTCATAAAAATCCTGTTCTCCCCGGTCGTGATAGAAATCATTATCACACTCCTGGGCTGTGGTCCACATGACCGGGTATGCACCATACCGTGCCACCCAGTATCTGCACAGCTTCTCTAAATAGGCATCTGGATATTTTGCTCTCTTCGCGCCCAGTTCAGATGTAAAAAATAGTTGTGCGTTGGCATGAACCAGGCCCTTACCGGCTATATATTGAAAGCGTTCATCCAATTTGGAAAAGTAAACAAGATCGCCCTCAGTCACTCCATCGGTCAGGTCATAACCAGCACCTATTGGCTCTGACTGTATCACGGTAAATCCCTGTTCAACCCTTTTATCAATGATTGTTTTGAAATTGGCTAAAGCGTTCACGGGCATATTCCAGTGCGTATCTCCCAGATAAAAGAAGGGAGTACCGTCACTATAGGTAAAATAGCGCCTGGATGGAGTTGTCTTTACAAAACCATGTTTGTAAATGGCTAAGTCTCCCTGGTATTCAGCACAGGTTAACTTTCCGGTCTTGTGGTGTAATCCAGAGTTAGATTCATCGCTACAAAGTGTCTTGTATGTCCATTGGCCAGACAAGGGTGGTGCAAACCGGACCTGCCAATTAACCCCTTCGCTCCAGAAGGCTGGAATTTGTAACACCGTACCGTTTTTGTGAGTAAAAACAACATCGACCTCAACATCATTGAAGCTGTCTGGATAATGGTTGGTGCTTGTAAAAGTAAGTTCCGTCACCTTCCATTGAACAGCTGGACAGTTCTGAGTGTTGCAGGATATAAAAATAAAAGTGCAGGTAATCAATACTGTTACTATTCCAATTTTTTTCATTCGTGTGACTTTTGTGATTTAGTTTTTGATCAATTTCCTGAAAGGTGTTTCACCCATGATGCCTACAAAGTACATACCTGTGAGATAACTGGAAATATTTATTGTAAATAATTCCCCTGATATGGTTTGGCTCTCCATTACCCTGCCTGAAATATCAAATATTTCGAGTCTGGACCCTATTAATCTGGCCGGCACTTTAATGGTTACATTATCACTTGCTGGATTGGGGTAAATTTGAATCGTTTCAAGTACTTCACTTGAAATTTCAATAACTCCAACTGTCGAATCAGTTAATATCTCTTCTACCAGAAAGAGACTTTCATATCCACCAATTTTTTCCGAGAGGGGTAAAGGTACCTCCCGGATTTCCCCATTCACCGGATTGTACACCTGCACCGTATCAATCTGCTCCGATTCGGCAGTAATATTGATTTCAATATCCGAATCGTTGATAACATAATAGATGCGATGACCGTCCCTGGTAAATCTGCTCATGAATATTTTATTGTCGCTGGAGCTAACATGGATACTAAACTCCTTATCCCTGATCAATTGAAGGTCCGGTAAGGGATTGTTGTTGGCCACCAATGTGGATGCAATTTGTTGTACTTCTTCCTGCTCGCTCTGTTTTGTTCCCAATGAGGGTAATACATCTACCCAGTAAACGGGGATTCCTGCATCGGCAATGGCCTCGAGTTTCTTAAGCACATCCAGTGGGATCACTTCTACCCGGGGCATAACGATACTGGAATAGCTATGTGTTCCCACCTTTACCGCACTTCCCTCTATTGAAGCATTCAGGATGGCATCGGCGGTTACATAATTAAAATCAAGTCCGTTTTGCAAAATATCCGCTGCCAAT
Source organism: Bacteroidia bacterium (assembly GCA_030596245.1). Taxonomy (GTDB): domain Bacteria; phylum Bacteroidota; class Bacteroidia; order Bacteroidales. The sequence continues at coordinate 4,418 of JAUVKN010000034.1, forward strand.
CTATCCAGCGTTTTTTGCAGGTAACTGTAAAGTGGAATTTGGTTCCATGCAATGAGGGAGGAAGGGATGTAATTGGCCTGATAGATCTCGATGGGATAATAGATGGCAATACGAGCTTCGTTTTTTGCTCCCCGGAGCATCAGGCATATTCTTGCTATGTAATCGATGAGTCGGATATGTTCCTCTTTCTCTTCTCCCACATATTCTTTATACGGAATATAGGAGTTTACCTGATTGATCCCGCAAAGAAAAGCCATATTGAGAGTTCTCTTCATGTAGGGAATGTCCGGTGACATATCATGCTTCCCGAAACCAATAATGGGATCGATCAATCCCACCACCATCGCATTCTTATTCTCCAGATAGGATGCAGAACTTATGTATTTTGGCATCCAGAAATTCCAATTGGTTTTGCTTGGCCGTGCGATGGGGAGATCGCAGGCAGGAACGTCCAGATTCCTTATCACTTTCATAAAATCCCCGTAACAAATCGCATGAAAGATCATGTACTCTTCGAGCAAAAAATGTCCGCCCAATTTCACCCCATTTGCATGGCACCATTCACTGATTTGTCCCGTAAAGTTTCTGGCCATCACCTCACCCACAGTTTGATGGAAATGCAATCTTACCATTTTTGACTGGGAGGAATAACCTCCAAACAGGGCATCCAGACGTGGGATTAGATCATAACCATGCATGGCCATGAACTGATTGGGCAGGTCGTTTTCCCAGGCGACATATGGATATTCACCCTCTGAAGTAAAGTATGTGGTCATTAAATTTGGTTCGTTTGTATAGAACAGCTCTACTTTCTTGTGGATTTCACCAAGGTGATTCGCATAATTCTGATGGGTAAGTTCCACAAACCTTGCACAGGCGTCTCTGTTCAGTAAACTGGGATAATGGCCGGTTTGACCAAAATCTTCAATCGTTATTTGCGCCTGTGTATTTTCATCAAGAATTGTTATTCCGAACGCCGACACCTGCCAGTCACCTGCCAATCCTGTTGTTGTTATCTGGTGATTGGTAATGGGTACCTCTGTGGCATTTTCATAATCAGGCTCATTATTTACAACAAAGCATAAGGTCGCCCGGAAAAACTCAATACCAGCAGGCAATTCCATGGAGATATTGACCATTCCTGTTCCTTTTTGAGTAATCCGGATTACTCCCCGGTTTTCAAATTCCGGGTGCCCCTCAACAACCAGTCCGCCGGCAGCACCTGATGGATAGCCTCTTTCATCATGAATCCAGACTTTCATGTCATTTTCGAGGGCCAGATCTACATCCCCGATTGTCTGAGTCCACCCATTCTCATCCTGCAGGTAATTCGCAAAGGGCGTCATGGTCTGTATTCCCCCAAATCCATAGTCCAGCAACTGGTCGACAGCACCCTGCTGAAGGTCCTGATTCAGGGTATACTGTACCGTCCTGTAATGGTTCGGAGGGGATGGAAAGAAGTAATGGATGGTTTCAAAATCCAGGTTCCATGTAGAATCATCTATGGCTGGAAGCGGATCGTCATATACTTCCACCTCGTTGATGCGATACCAGTTACTGGAAACATCAGGTTCTGTACAGAGGATTCTGATTTTTGAGGTGCTGACTGAATTGAGGTGACTGGTAACCTGTGCATTCGTATTACCACCTACGGTGGCTGCAGATTGAAAAACAGCACCATCCCAATATTGAATATCAAAACCTCTCAAAGCATGGTCGGCATTTGAACTCGTAAATAACACAACTTTGCTTACAATCTGTTCTGATGCCCAGGTAAGATCCAGCCAGTGCGGCTCCATATGAACATTTGAAAAAACCTCCAATTCACTGATGCGATAAAAGCTACCTGCTGAGTCAGGTTCAGTACAATATACTCTGATTTTCATGGTGGTCACTGCATCGAAGGTACTGGTAACTACTTCTGAAGTATTTCCGCTGACCGTATCCATGTTCTGATAAGCTGTACCATCCCAATATTGTAACGTATAACCCCTCAAGGTATAGGTCCCGACATCCCCAGCAGGATTCGTAAATAAAACAACCTTGTTCACAGATTGCGCAGAGGGCCATGTTAGCTCCAGCCATTGATCAAGATCATCACCGGTCGCTGACGCGGCCCATCCTGCCCAGGGTCCTGTGATTCCATCAATTGCTTTTTCCGGAGTATAATAACCTTCATGACCTGTAACGTATGCAGAGGCTGTTGCAGTTGCAGCGGGAGCAATATTTGTCTGATTTTGATTTAATGTATCCATCGCTGACGCAGCCCATCCTGTCCCATCAGCTGTATCCCCGTCAATGGCAGCTGATGCAGGGTGATCAACAAGAAAAGTGTCAGCAGAAGCAGCAGCACTGGCAGCAAGATTGGTCTGACCATACACTGCCATGGTGCATAACACCAGGAATAGGGTACATACTACTCTAGAACGGGATTGAGTCTTCATGCTCCCAAAAGTAGTGCAAACTATATGAAGTAAATCACTTGTTTGATTCAAGTCCTTATGATAATGTAACATGAATACCCGATTTGATTCACTCGGGCAGAGGTTTGGGCAGGTAACGGCGGCGAACCTCCTCGGCACCCGGATCCAGGAGATGCTCCTTTTGGGAGTCATATTCCGGGTTGGGTGTGGCGCTTTTTGCTCCAACCCTCTCCATCCAGTCCATTAGTATCCTGTTAAGTTCTTCTGCCTTTTCAGGCATCCTGGTTGCCAGGTTCCTCTCCTCTCCAAGGTCATCTGCAAGGTTATAAAGCTCAAGATGCCCATCTTCCGAGGCCTTGATCAGTTTATAATCGCCTTGACGCACAGCCACTCCCGGGAAGTCATGATGATAGTCAGGGAAGTATGTAAAGATCTCTCTTCTCTTTAATTCACCCTTTCCAGTCATGAGAGGGACAAGGCTCACGCCATCTGTGATCTGCTCTTTTGGTAGGTTGATGCCGGCGATGCCGGTAAATGTGGGAAGAAAATCGACTGATACCACGGGGGTGTTGCACACCGAGCTGGGCTTGACCTTGCCGGGCCAACGCACAATCATGGGGACACGGATCCCTCCTTCATAGATCCCACCCTTTTCCCCTCTTAAAGGTATCATATCAGTGACCTGCTCGCCTTTGGCATCATAGAAGCACCGGTTTACCCCTCCGTTATCCGAGAAGAAGACGACCATTGTCTTATCTCTGAGTTCCAGATCGTCAAGCACTTTGAGAATCAGGCTGACAGACTCATCCATGACCTCGCACATGGCAGCGTAATGCGGATGGATCTTTCCGGGCTGCTGCTTCCATTTCGCCTCATACTTCTTGATCAGTTCTGCCCTCGCTTCCAGGGGGATATGTGGAATGTGATGACCCACATAACAGAAGAAAGATTTGTCCCTGTTGGAGGCAATGAACTCTATGGCCTGCCGGGTGATGGGCCCGACCTGTTTACCAGGGTTGGCTTCGGCAAATTGGACCACTTTCGTATGCAACTGCTTACCCAGCGCTACCTCGGCTTTTTCGGGATTTGATTTCCCGTTCATGCCTGCACTAAACGAGTCGGGCACATGGACCTTTCCCACGATCATCGATTCATATCCGCCTTTTGAAAGCAGGACGCCCAATGGTTCTGCATTAACGGGTAGATCTCCATATGGCTCTGGTGGTACGACTCTCGCCCAGGGGCGGTCATTTCCTTTGAAGGGAACTTTGTATAAGCCGGTTCGTGCATTATACTGTCCCGAAAGGATCATGCCTCTGGATGGCGTACAAACCGAAGCCGTGTAGGCGGCTGTAAAACGCATACCCGATGCAGCCAATTGGTCAATGGCGGGTGTTTCAATAAATCTGTTACCATAACAACCCAGGTCTGACCAACCAAGATCATCAACCAAAATAAACACGATATTTGTGGACGCCTGAGCGCGGATCCGGGCTGCAATGATGGGAGAACTACCGGATACCACTGGCAGATCTTGATCCAAAAGTTGTGCATTGCTTTGAATGGAATTCAATAAAAACAACACAATCAAAATACTATTCCTGGTTATCTTCATCATATCTCTTCAGATCAGTAAATGGCAACATTTCTCAGACTGGGAACACCATCACATACCACCTTAAGCAGATAGATGCCTAATGCGGCATCTTTCATTTCGATCTCTTCAGTGGCACCAGCCGGGACATTCTTCAGGATATTATGATAAAGAACCTTGCCTGATGCGCTAATCAGAATCAGCTCCACCCGCTTCAATTCCTGGCTGTTTCCAAGTTCCAGCCTGAAATTTCCCTGGCTCGGATTGGGATAGAGGATTGGTCCGGACAGGGCCGGCATCTCCTGTATATCATCCTCAATTTCCAGGGTAACTGCAATGGTGTCAGAGTGTGTACAGTTATTGGCTCCTATAACAGTCACATGATAAATTCCAGTGGTATCCACAAGGATGGTCTGAGTTGTTTCCCCGGTGTTCCAGAGAAAATACTTTCCCGGATTACCGGCATCCAGCACCAGGTCAGCGGGTGCAACGATCGTGGTATCATTGCCAAGATCCACTGAGAACGGAGGGGGCTGATCCAGGCTGATCCTGAAGGTCTTTCCATTGACTGTATCAGCGATCATAACCTCATTCATGCTGAAAGTGCCTGAGTATACAGACGAACCTGGCTGGAAAACCAGCTGAATACTGTCCAGGTCATAACCCCACGATTCGGTGGCGAGTGATGATAAATTGAAGGTGTAGTTTGTCCACTCCTCTGACGCGGGGAGCGCAAATACCTCCTGCGTGGAGCTGGATTCCAGCGGTCCGATGATCCTGACTCCCACCAAGAGGGTGTCAGGCGAACGGTAGCTGAGGGTCATATAAGGCCTCATGTCAAAATCCTCTACAAAGAGATTCCCAAATGTGTAGTGATCTCCGGCACTTGTTTTGGATATTTCCAGTTCAAATACCTGGTTTTCAACTGAAGCATTGTAGCCAGGTTTCGAAGGTTCCCAGCCATCCGGCAGGGTTCCTTCAGAAAAATCTGTATAGTAATAGGGTGTTCTTGGAATGATGGGTACTTCAAAATCAATGGAATATGTTTTGCTGAACAGCCCGCTCTGTGAGATGACCTGTATGGTGGCCATGTCATCCGGCTGGACCGCCTGTATGATATTTACGGTGGCACCTGGATGACTTGCCACTGCGCTGACCACAGGGGCAATGAGGGTGCCTGCCGGCAGTGTGTCCAGATAGATTTCCTGGTCAGGCATGAAATCCTCTACCGGATCACCATCCACTTCAAGGAGAGAAAGGGTGGCATCGTCGGAAAGCGGATCATCGGTGAGATAGAACCTCATATAGTCGAATTCTGCACTCCCCGTCCCCGTGAACCTGGCCATCAGCCAGCGTACCTGGTCAATGGTTCCCTGCCACTCGGGAACAGCTCCCAGATCAAAATGATATTCATGGAATTCAGTGTCCATGGTGGAGGGGATGAAGTCCATCGTTTTTTCTGTCCCGTCGGGCAGAAAGAACCTGAAATACCAGTCATCACTGATGGTCTTGTTCTTCATGCTTATGGTCAGTTTATTGTACGTGGCTGCATTGATCCTCAGGGATGTGGCACTCTTTATTTCCGGATAGGTGTCTGTTACATTCACCAGCAGGGTGGTATCCTCTACGGTGATATTGGCATGTCCGGTCCACTGGGACAGCCATCCTTCTGTATTCAAGGGTGTGTTGAATTCCCAACCGATGGAGTCGGGAGGTACATAATTGATGTTGAAGGAGAGTGAGTAGTTCCTTTTAACAGATCCATCTTCAGAGGTGACTGCAATGAACGCATCTCTTTCAATAAGATCGGGAGAAGTTACCTGCACCCTTGCATATTTTTCATTGGAGAGGGCAGTGATCACAGGTATATTCGATGAACCTGCATCTATATTCACATGATAGCTGAAGGTATCGGGGTGAAAATCTGGAAGGGAATCACCGTTGACCAGAATGGCGCCCAGGGAGGCATCTTTTGAACGGGGATCGGAAGGATCGGTGGGCCAGACCACCTCCTTTATGGCCCTCAGGCGTGAGTCATCAATAAGGGAACGATCTGAGGTGTCTAAAGTGGGCGTGAGCCATCCTCCCTCATCATTCTCGTTCCATGCATACATAAGGATGGCTTTTGCCTCACAACTGGACGGATTCGCCGCAACAAAGTTAACGGCATTCTGAAGGTTATCGGCCAGTTCCCCGGGGGTGGGAGGTTCAAAATACTTTGCATAGAAGCTTGGATCGGGTATCCACGGCGGGGTATTCTCGATCCTGGGTCTCCCGTCGGTTCCTGCACTTACAAGCGGGACTTGGGCATAGCCTGCATCTTTCTGCTGGTTCCAGAAAGCAACAGCACTTGTTGCCAGTGTACTGTACGGAGCCCCGTAGGTTTCGCCTCCAAATGTCATTCCGCTGTACCAGTATCGGGTTATGGCATCTTCACCCGGATCCTGCTGATCCTTCATGGGAACAACATAGGGGTCCGGAATCCCTTCTGCAGCACATGCTGCCCTCAGATCGGCTATGTGGTTTGGTTCGGTCTCCCCGAATAGAATATAGTAGAGTGGTCTTCCGTCAAGCACGGTCTGGTAGGAGGGGTGTTTGAAGTAGGAGATGATCCGGTCCACGGGCTGGTCCCCGATCACGCTGAATTTGAGTACCGGATTGTACCCGCTGCTTAGATAGCGTCGCAGGGGGAGGTCCAGATCCGATCCCGGAGGGTACAGCAGGAAGGCCCAGTAATCGAGTCCGTTCTCCTTGGCATAGAGTATTTCCTGATCCACACACTCCTGGGTGGCACAGGATGCCTTGATGGTGGAGTCATTAATGATCTCACCAAAGAATGGTACACGGTGGTGCCACTGTTTGGGCCCAAGGCTCTTCTCCACAGCTTCGGTTACCGTCCCCCCACCGGTCCAGTCCCAGCGTATGGCTCCGACTATAATCCCTGCACTATCGGCGATCACCGGTTGTGCTTGAATTACCTGAGGGCTGCCAACAATCATTAAAAGCATAACGGTAACCTCAATCTGGCGAATCATCTTTTTTGCTGATTGTTGCTTTACTTTTATTTCATTGTACATAATTATTCTTTATTTGGTTGCCTGATAAGCCTTCAATTTTCTATACCAAAAGTCTCAGTTACTTGTTCCAGTTAAGGTATTCGGGCTGCAGCAGTTCTTCCGGATCCATTGCTCCATTATGTTGTTCCTTTTCTCTTGCAGGATTATAATTGGGATTCGGGGTGGGGAGCTGGGCACCTATTTCATCCAGGTGATCATGAAGAAGCTGCAGCATTTCTTCTTTTTTACCGGTCAGGGCTCCGGCCAGGTTGTTGGTTTCCCCCAGGTCGTTGCTCAGATCAAACAGCTCAACTGCCCCGTCCTCATAGTGCTCGATCAGTTTCCAGCTCCCCGAGCGGACTGCACTGTGCGGGGGGAGGATCTGGTAATGGGGGTAATGAAAGAACAGATTCTCCCTTGAAAGTTCCGTCTTTTCACCGGTCAGCAGGGGCATCAGCGAGATCCCGTCCATATGTTTTTCAGGCATCAGCTCAATACCGGCCATGGAGAGCATGGTGGGAAAGATATCATTGCTGATCACAGGATAGGATACCAGGTGGTTCCTTGGGAGTCTGGGCCCTTTTACTATAAAGGGTACCCTGATGCCTCCTTCATATAGTTGTGATTTGCCTCCCCTCAGTGGCCTGTTGCTGGTGGCATTAGCCAGTCCTCCATTGTCTGAGAAGAAGATGATGTATGTTTTTTCAAGCAGATGCAACTCTTCAAGCTTATTCATGACCATGCCCACGCTATGGTCAAGTGATTCAATCATTCCGGCCATGACTGCATTGTTCTGACCAAAGCTACCCGGCTCTTTTTCGGTGTATTTATCTTCCAGATCCTGGCGGGTTTCCAGGGGTACATGTACCGTATTGTGAGAGATCACCGCAAGGAACAATGAGTCCCTGTTCTCCTCAATGAATTCAATGGCCGACTGGGAATACTTCAGGTCGTTCTTCGGATCATCGGTCCCTGCGCTGTGGCCCAGGTTCGGGTCCAACTCATCAAAGCCATGGTACATGGGACTCAATTGCCCCAGGTGCCATTTGCCCGAATGGAAGGTCTTATAACCATGGTCACGAAGAACCTCCGCATAGGTGGTTTCGGCCATTTTCAGGTATTTGGTCCAGTCTGCCGGATGGCTCAGAAGGGCGTAATCCCTCTCAGGTCCGGGAATATAAGAGGAAACATGCAAGCGTGCAGGATATTTGCCCGTGGCAATGCTTGAACGGGTCGGACTACACACAGGATGTGCCGAATAGGCTTCGGTGAACCGGATCCCTTCTTTGGCCAGTTTGTCTATATTGGGGGTTTCATAAAAGTCACTTCCGTAGCAAACCAGATCTCTCCAACCCATATCGTCTATAAATATGAAAACGATGTTCTTGCGGGTGTCGGTGGGAATAACCCTTACTTTACTGATATCTGAATATATCTGATCACAGTTTGGTTCAATGATCCGGGCCCTGTAGTAAGCATTCTTTTCAGCATGGATAGCAAGTGTAGGACCGGATTTACCCGGTATGACCGACCATGAAATACTGTCATCCGATTGGTCCCACTGAATCTCCCCCCTGGCTTCTACCCAGATGTTCACAGAATCCCCCTCAACCAGGTTGAAGACTCTGTTATTTTGTGCCAGGGTAACCGGATTGACCAGGAGAAGGATCCCTATAAGAATAGTTATCCCTGCCGGGACCGGGATGTGGTAAACTCTTTTTGTATGTTCCATCAGGGATTATTTAATATTTCTTTTTAAAGTACTTATGAAATGAAATTAAGTTCTTATGATATTAAAAGTAGTGTAAACAATATGAAGCAGAACAATCGATTGTTTCTAATCGTTGCGATATTGTAACATGAATGACCGGTTTTGTTTCATCAAGATGAATTTTTCAGTAATTCTGAGCTAAGCTGCATTTTTCTTCAATATCTTGCTCTTATCAACATTCTAGAGAACGGCGAAACTTTAGTAAATAATAGTATGGAAAGACGTGATTTCATTAAGACTGCAACACTTGCAGCCATGGCCCCATCCCTATGCATCCAATCCTGTGGGAAAGAATCGGTTATCCCCATTATTGATACACACGTGCATCTGTGGGACCTGGAGATACTAAAATTGAAATGGGTCAGGCCACCCTTAGACAGGGATTTTCTGATGGAGGATTACCTGAAAGCTGTTGCAGGACAAAACGTGGTGAAAGCGATTTATATGGAGGTTGGGGTACCGCCTGAAAAGCGAAAAGAAGAGGCAGAGTGGGCCCTGGGGCTCTGTAAGGACCCTGATAATCCATTGGTGGCAGCTGTTATTGCCACCGACCCGACAGATGATGGATTTGCGGAGTACATGCAAAAATTTAAAGGGAATTCGTATTTGAAAGGAATACGGTATTTCTTCAGTTCTGGCAGTGAGATAGTTGAACAGCAGGTGATCGATAACATCAGGCTGTTGGGGGATATGGGATTAAGTTTTGACCTGGGAATACCACCCAGATGGTTATCCATTGCAGCAAGGCTGGTTGATGAATGCCCTGGTACCTCTTTTGTCCTTAATCATTGTGGTACTGCTGATCCAGTTGCCTTTTTTCCGGCAGACAAGCAACCAAGGGAACCGGAACATGACCGGGATGGATGGATCAGGGATATGGAATCTCTGGCACAAAGGCCCAATGTGATTTGTAAAATTTCTGGTATTGTCTCCCATGTACCGGACTATCCCCTGACAGCGGAGGACTTGGCACCCGTCATCAATCATTGCCTTGATCAATTTGGTCCTGACCGGGTGATCTTCGCTGGTGACTGGCCCGTAGTACTGTGGAATATGCTACTGGCCAAATGGATCAAAACGCTGAAAGAGGTGGTGGACGTGCGCCCCAGTGAAGAACAACACAAGCTATTCCATAAGAATGCCGAAATCTTCTATGCACTGTCTTGATCAACCATTGGCGAATGGGAGATTATAAAAAAAGGAGTTCCCAGCTTCAAGGGACAATCGGAGAGTTTTGCCGCCTATCTGTAGGAAACCAAAGAATACCTGGAATGAATATGTGGAAGGTAGCTACCTGGAGCCCGACATGAAATGGGGTTATGGCTATCTCGAAGCCGTTAAAGAGGTAATGAGCGGAAAATATGATAAGTACCAACAAAGACATAATTCAAAGAAGTAATATCCAGGCATAAGCAGGTCATGGGAAAAGAGGTAACTATCTGTGAATCTGTTTGTTAATGTTGACCCAGACAGCATCCTTATCCGCAGATATTTCTTCGGTTAGTGTTGTTGGAATACTCATCGAGTATTCATATTCATCTTTCCATATCTTCTGTTCGTGATCACGTACCCGAACTGTAATTCTGTCAATCTCAAGAAATAAAAAGCTGCTGCCTTTGTTTTGGGCTGTTCCACCAACACTTATATGAAGCAGACCGTTTTCGGTAAAGTACCCTCTGCGGCCAAAATCATCATTTGTTCCATAGGTGTAATGGAGGTGCCCATGGGCAAAGATCTTCACATTGGGGTGAAGCCTCAGCAACTCACGCATCTCCAGGGATTCACTCATATACATGGATCCTGGGGGAGCGAGATGATCCCTCTCCTCGCTGTGGTAGGTGGTTTCGAAGATGGGGGGGTGGGAAAAGAGAATCGTTGTGGAGAGCGTATCTGATTTTAACTCCTTTCGCAGCCACCTGATCTGCTCGTATCCAAGATGACAAATGTGGTTGGATTCGCCTGTAAACCTGATCGTACTCAGAAAAACAAACCTGATTCCCCTTCTGTAAAATGAGTAATACAAAGGCAGACCGGTGGCTTCCTGGTAAGCTTCCAGACCTGCACCCACATCTCCGTTACCGGCCAGACTGAAGACTGGTATTTCTAATTTATCCAATACAGCTTCTTTGTAGTCCTTGTAGAAATGGGCACGATTCTGTACCAGGTCACCCAACACAGCCATGAAATCATAATCAAGTTCTGAAATATCAGTTATGGCCAGATCAACATAATGTGGAGTTTTGGGAACCATGATTAATTGAGGATCTGCCAGCAGGCAAACCATCAGGTAATCCGGGTTCTGAGATTGAGCCTTCGCCGCTGGCAAAGCGAAACAAAATAAAGCGAGCGAAAGCAGAAAGTTTTTCGGGCCCATATTATATGTTTTTTGACTTCAGCTTTCCTGGTACAACCAAAGATACGCAAATATGCAGATGTTTGCCAGGTACCTTAAAATAGTATTTAACCCTGAGGCTGAAGAGATACGTGAAGAAGCTTTGATGCCCACTCCGGGTTATTTTTGCAGGCACCGAAATAAACCAATCTGCTTTACTCAGCTGTAAACACTTTTCTGACAGCCTCCAGATATTTATATCCATTTCTGATATCGGGTTCAAGGTAGCAGCCCTCGGTCCACTCATTCCATGCATTGATAATGCAGGTTTTCTGCCCGTGTTTGTCCATGTGGGCTTTCATCATCCGGAGTCCGTGCTCAAACAGTTCCGGTGTGTTATTGACCCAAATGAAATCAAAGGGATATCCCTTGTATTCATACCTGTCCGATTGTACAGTGCGCGGACTTACATCCCACCCCAGGCTAATGGTAGGGAAATAAGGCACATCAAACTGACCGTAGATGGTATTCCAAAATTTGTCTGCGCCATTTAAAACTACGTCGTAAGGAAGCTGAGGCCAGTTCTCCATTTTTCCACGTTTGGTTGCAACCATGTTATACATGTTAATACTTCTTCCTCCCATCTTATCTAACAGCCTCTTGTGTCGTTCTAAAACCTTACTGTAATTATCGACTTTGAACCCTCTTCCAACAATATTAAAATGAAGGTCCGGGAAGCCCGCTGCGATGGTTTTCAGCCTGAATACCTCAATGGCTTTAATGGCATTTTCTTCACTACTAAAACCATCTATAAAATCTTCAATCTGGAAAATTGAAAAATAGGGAGCACCATTAATTTTATAATATGCCGGATGGTTGAAATATTTTTCGATAATAAGATCTGTCATTACATCGAAAGCTTCACCCGCTACATATCCTGAAAAAACAATGTCGGTAGCCTGATCTTGTTTATCCCATTCTATGGGAGCATGGCTTATCTTCATTGGGAAAAAATCGCGCCAATGATGGTTGGCCCACATGAGGCAAAAGGGAACTTCACTGTTATTCTCAGCGCCAAAATAACCCTCGTCAAGAGCCCTGTTCAAAAACTCAGCATCCTCATAATAGTACCAATCGAAGATGAAAAAGTCAACTCCGTATCTTTCGGCTACATCAATCTTTCGTTCCATTACTTTGGGATTTGCTTCATCTTCGTAACCCCATAAAGGTATCTTGGGTTGATAGTGGCCATCAAATCTTGGCGTGGCATGTTTCATGAGGTCCCACTCGTCCCATCCTTTGCCATGCATATTTTCATTACGTACATCAGCATGATAACTTGGGAAATAGTAGACACCTACTTTGTAATCCTGAGCACAAAGTTGCCCAACCGGAAGTAAGATCAAGAGTTGAATAACTGTGAACGAACAGACATAAATGACGTTTATTTTCATAAAAAGTGTATTTGTGTATTAAAAATATCAAATAGTAAACCTTGATACCTTTTGTAATATCGAAACAGGACTTATAAGTTACTTTTGTACTTATTAAGAAATGGGTTCCTGGCAGATTCGTTTTTCACAAAATGCAATAAATCGTGCCTCAACTTAGCTTGTAAATCAGCATAGTCAACCTGCCCGGAAATATTCTTTGTTTCCTGAGGATCAGTACCAAGATCGTACAGCTCCTCCATCATTACTTCACCATATTCAGGACCTGAGTTGATGGGTCCTTCTTTACCATCGGGGTTGTCAAGCCATGCAGTATATCTGAATTGTTGGTTAACAAGTGTGTACCCCATTTGCCTGGCCTTGTTAAACTGTGAATAAGCATAGGGATGGATTTCATGATTTACATCTTTTAACATTGGAATAAGGCTCAGCCCCTGAGCGGCTTCCGGGATATCCAATCCACAGAGATCAATCAAGGTCGGATAGAAATCAATTAGTTCAACAGGACTGTTAGCTTGCCTGTTTTTTTGTGCTGTTCTGATCATAGGTGCATGAATGAAAGCTACAGAACGAGTGGAATGCCGAAATTGGGTTGTTTTATTCCATAGATCGTGGTCAAAAATATGAAATCCATGATCACTAACAATGGCTATGATTGTATTTTCCTCAATATCCAATGCCTTCAGTTTGTTAAGTAATTTACCCAATAAGAAGTCAGAGTAACTCACCGAAGCATAATATGACTGAAGCATCTTTCTGCGAATGGCGTCCTCCTGAATATCACCGGGGTCTGATGGCAATGGGTTTCCTTCCCATGGTGCTTCGGGAATATTGTTTCGCATCAGGTAATCATCTATATTGGCCCAGTTAGCTGTTCCATCCGACCAGCCCCTTTGCCCTGCATAGTAAGCCCATGGGACTGGACGTTCATTGCGTTCCTTCATACCATTGGTTACAGGCATAACGATTTCCATGGGGTTGATTTTGTCAGCAAATTCCTTTGGCTGACAATATGGGTCATGGTTAGACACTATGCCACAAGCCACAAAAAACGGTTTGCCCTTCTCCACTGCTTTGTCCATTGCATCCATGGTACGATGAACCCAAAGCATATTCCTGTTTCGGTATGGATCGTTCTTGTCATAATCCATGTGCATTTCCCAAATGGATGTTGTCTTATACATATCAGCACTCCATGGATATAAATTATCCTTTGTGATGGGGTTTAAAGTGTCTTGCCAATAGCTCGGCAGGCCTGTAGCATCTGTATACTTTTTATATTCAGGAGGACTCAGCCAGGGGATCGCATCCGGCTCTTTTTCATAATCAGTAGGTTCCCAATCCAGGGCTTCATAGATACCATGTTCATGATGGACCTTACCACTTCGGGCCGTATAGTACCCCTTCTCTCTGAAATAATTACCGATTGTCGGGTGTTTTATTATTATTTCGAAGAATTCAGGTACATCTTCCGGTTCGTACATCCAACTTCTCTCATGGTCCGTATTCACCGAAGTCACATCAGGCCTGAGCCCTGTCAGGAATGATGACCTGCTTGGTCCGCAAAGTGCCGCCTGGCAGAAAGCATTGTTAAATTGCACACCCTGCTCTGCCAATTGATCAAAGTTTGGTGTCAGGTTAAATTTCTGCGAATTTTTATCACCATAACTTGATAAATGTGTGCCCAAATCATCGAATACTACGAAAAGGATATTGTACTCATTTTTTTCACAACCTGTAAGTGTGAGAAACAGAGATAGAACAGGTAAAATGAGACTTATTGATCTGCATGTTTTCATTTGCTTCAATTTTAATACAACAAGTTAATTGATTGAATTTCCCGGGACTTACCCATGTATCATTTCGGGGTGATATTGTAACAGATGGTGTAGCTATTTACTCTTCTTTCAATGAGCTGGGATCACTCAAATGGCTATTTTTATCTGGCGTATGTCACTTGCTGGAAATATTCTGAATGGGATGCAGGCTGAATGATCAGTTTTATCTCCTATTACAAGGGATTTAACTCCACATCCTTCAACTCCCGTAAACCAGGACTTGCCAAATCTGACAGTCCTACGGGACGATTATACGGATCCGTAAGGATTGAATATGTTCAACTAAAACAATTAACCTATGAAACGTACCTTATTGATTATTTTATGCTTCCTTGTAATTCATTCTTCAAGGTCCATATTGCATGCTCAGAAATTTGAAGGGCTTGCACAAACACCTCCTGGGGGGTCGATTATCTGAAATATGACTGGTGTTATTCTACTACACAGTGTATTTTTCTTAAGACTGAATAAAATGGAACCTTAAAAAGGTCACAATCTTTATCTATCAATTGTTTCAAAGAACCTATTTAATTTTTTGTGGACACTAATGATAAATTAACGAATATGAAAAAAGCATTGTTTCTCCCATTCCTTATGTTGATGTTGAATGTCAACGCAACGACCTTTGAAAAACCCAACATCATCGTCATTATAAGTGATG
>JAUVKN010000123.1 GCA_030596245.1 Bacteroidia bacterium
CATTATAAAAAAGTAACAACAGTTACCACGAACGTTATGCCAAAAAACCCAAAAAAAACAAGGGATGCTTTTATTACACCATAATGCCAATCAAAAACAGGAGGAATAAAAATCCCAAAACCATGATAAGCAGGACTCCAATTCTTTTGATTTTATTGGCAGTTTTAGCCATCACAGACGGAATGATCATTTTCAGAACAACAGGTCATCTCATTGGAATATCCAGGAAAAAATAACCAGCTCAGACCCCTACAATTTGGAATAAAGCTTAGGTTGATACACATATTATTGTTGGGATTGGTCACCTGAAAAATCTTTCCATTATAATCATGTAACTCCTGTTCCCAGGAAGGTGAGGCCATAAAGCCAATATCAAACAGGGGATGCTTGTATTCCACCTTCTGGCCATGCAAAGGCTGGAAGAAGATCATCCCCATACAGAGGAGAAAGATTTTATGATAAACAACATTGCTTCTAAATGAAGTACTGAATCCCATGAAAGATATTGACTCCGAATCGTTATATTTACCCTGGCTATGATTCAACCATGATTGGGAAGCACCTTCTAATAACTTTACGAAGTCTTAAGAAGAACCTCCTCTACGCACTCCTTGTGATTGTAGGGCTTGCCATTGGTATCACCACATTTCTTTCCACCATCCAGTGGTCAGTCTGGCACATGACCTTTGATAAAAATTATCCTGATAAAGAGCGTATTTACCGACTCACCTTTGAGGAGATCAATGAAGAATTTTATCGCCATACCGCCAGGATCCTGCACGGAACTGCCCTGAACAGGGTTGTGTTTTCCGACATGATTTCCGGTATAGAGAAATCGGGACGTCTGGCACCTTTTAGAAAAGCAGCTTTTCTAATTGGTGAAGATTCCTACTATGACCTGTATGCCTTTGAGTGTGACCCGGCCTTTTTGAAGATCTTTCAACCAACCATTTTGCAAGGAGAAAATGAAAATCTCCTGACAGAACCTTTTACTGCCATACTCACTGAAACAACTGCCAGCAAATTTTTCGGCTCAGAAAACCCTATTGGGAAGTCCTTTGAATTGATGCATCAATTCGGTGTAAGGCCAAACACTTATACGGTAAAAGCAGTAATTAAAGATTTCCCAAAGAACTCACATTTTAAAATATCGGTACTCACATCTTTCGAAAAGCCAATGGATTACATTGGCACAGCCTGGGCCTATGTGAAACTGGATCGGTCTGGTGATCCACAGGAGATAGAAAACAATCTCAAACTTTTCATTGACAATAATGTGGATGAGGCGTATGGAGAGATAATACAACCCAGGCTTCAGCTGGTAAGTGAAGTTCATTTGCATTCTCATAAAGCCAGGGAGATCCAACCAAACATCCGATTTAGAACCATTTGGATTCTGATGATCACAGGCATGCTGGTCTTTTTGCTGGCATGGTTCAATTTCACCCTGCTGGCATTCAGTCAGAACCAGTTGCACATTCAACGTCTGGTGGTTCAATGGCAAATGGGAGCCGGGAAACAGGTATTCTTCAGACAATTCATGGTGGATAACCTGGTTGTTGGAAGCATCTCTTTTGCTGCTGGCATACTACTTACCATGGTACTGATCCCGGCCATAGAAAAACAGGGAGGCGCCTACATGTTCCAGGATACCCATGTTTTCCTTTTATCCATCGCTGTTCTTTTGTTTCTGATCATTGTCAGCTCACTCTTTACTTCATTCCTGTCCACTGGCCGATTGTACCGCCATCTGCAACATAAATATCTTTCCCCCAAAGTAGTTACTCAGTCTGAAAGTACCAGCAATAATCTCTTTATCAGGTCGGTCATCATTCTGGAGTTCATTATTACCTTTGTCCTGGTATCCAACCTGTTAATGATATCCAGGCAAACCCGGTTTGCCATGTCAGAACAGCTGGGATCCTCTCACCTGGATGCCATTCATCTCCATAGCCTTCACCGTGCAATCGTCGATGAATTCGAGATCTTTAAGGAGAAGATGCTGGAAAGTCCTCATGTGGACCGTGTTACGGCCAGCATGGAGGAACCCACCGGACAAACCATGGATGCCAACACTTTTGAAATTGATGGATTCGACGAAGGAGACAAACAGTTGTTCCTCTATCCGGTGGATGAGGATTTCTTTCGGTTCTACGAACTTGACATGATCCACGGATCGGATCTTCCTGAGGACTATAGCCCTGCTGATTCCGCCGAGTATTTTGTACTGAATGAAACAGCTGCCCGAATGGTATCGGAAAACATAGAGGAGCTGGTGGGTAGTGAACTAACGCTTCATTTTAATTACCCGGGATTTATCTGGCCTGGTCCCATTACAGGGATCGTTGAGGACTTTCATCTTTCCGGCCTCGATTATGAAGTCTCTCCCATGGTAATCTTTCCCAAATATACCTGGCTATGGTGCTTCTCCATCATGCCAGCAGGGGATCCTGGTGCCACACTGGATCATTTAACGAAGGTGTGGGACGAGCTCTTCCCCTCCTTCCCCATGGAGTACTATTTCTCCTCATCTCTTATAGAACATCTGTACGAAGCAGAGCTGGTTCAGATAAGAATATTACTTATATTCAGCGTACTCTCTATCATCATTGCCGGAATGGGACTGTTCGCACTGAGCGGATTCTTTATGCAAAAACGAATCAAGGCCACTGCCCTGAAAAAAATCCATGGGGCCAGAATTCAACAGGTGATCCTTCCCGAATTACTCTATTACCTGAGGCTTGCACTGCTTTCCTCTGCTTTATCCATTCCAGCTTCATATTTTCTAATTGAGCGCTGGTTAAGAAATTTTAAATACAGAACCGACATACCGGTATGGATTTTCTCTGCCTGCATGATGATCCTTGTTGTTTTCAGCTGGATTGCAGTATTTTATCATACCTGGCGCCTGGCACGGATCAATCCGGTTAAATTTATCAGGGAACAATAGCATGGAACAGATGTATCAGTACAAATCTGAGATTCAGGAAATCCAACTCATCAGGGGAAACCTTGCCTCTTTGGCCAAATTGTGGAAGATTCCAGAATCGGAATTGAGACAAATTGGTGTGATTATAGAGGAACTGTTTTCCAATATCATTCGATTTGCATATGACGATAACCTGGAACACCAGATAGATATAAGGTTGTTGAAGGCTGATGGTGAAATCAGGATTGAGATCATTGATGACGGTATTCCATTTAATCCCGTGAATCACCAACTTGGAGCTGTCTCTGATCCGGCCCCATCGGAAGTCGGAGGCATGGGACTTACCCTGGTCCGGACATTTTCAGATTCAATTGTATACTCCAGAATTAATCGAAGAAACCAGTTGAAAATTACCAAAAAGATAAAAAGTCAACATTAATACAATTGGTGTGGGGCAATAATTAAAATAGAATTGCTATTTTCACGTTTTTCTGAAAAGAATCATCCTAATTATTCATTAACACATGATGAAAAACACAAACTACTCGACCTGGCAACTCTGGTCACTTGTGATCCTTCGCGTTGCCATTGGATGGCATTTTCTGTATGAAGGAATTACCAAGCTTTTAAATCCCGACTGGTCATCATTGGGTTACATGATGGATTCGAAGGGCTGGTTTGAAGGTTTATTTCATTCCATAGCCGGCAACGCAGCCTTGCTGAATGTGATGGATTTTATGAACATCTGGGGACTGATTCTTATCGGAGCCGGATTGATCATAGGCCTGCTAACACGGGTGGCTGCTATTTCCGGAATTGTCCTGCTTGCTTTCTACTACCTTTCTCATCCGGCCATCATCGGAGTAACTTATGCCATTCCAAGTGAAGGTAGCTATCTGTGGGTCAATAAGAACCTGATCGAGTTACTCACGCTCTGGGTCATTATGTTATTCCCTACGTGGAAAACAGTTGGTCTGGACAGATATATATTCAATAAGAAATAGTTGCAATTGATATGGCTGAAAAAGAGAACAGTGCAAAAGGGAACGATATGAACCGAAGAGATCTACTGAAGGGTCTGGCAACAGTGCCGGTCCTTGGCGCTTTTGCCTACGGCACATGGAGAAAACGAAGACAGGATCATATCCGCAATCACAGGCTTGCCAAGGAACTCAATATGAGCAGCGGAAGCATTGATTATACTCCATTTCAACACGACGGGCAAACCATCAGACTGGGGATCATTGGATTTGGCATTAGAGGTACTCAGTTGATGAAGGCAGCAGGATTTGCAACTCCTCAATCTATTCAGGAGTGGAAAAATGCGGCTGCACTTGACTCTCGAAACAAGCGGTATGAAGATTTTCTTCAGCAGGATGACCTTAATGTGCAGGTTACCGGCATTTGTGACTTGTTTGATACACATGCGGAACGTGCTATGGCTGCTGCAGCTAACCCTGGCAGAGAGGGTATCGGGGGTAGCAAGGGGATTGCAGCGAAGCGATATGCAACCTACACTGAAATGCTGGCATCAGATGAGATCGATGCGGTAATCATTGCTGCACCTGATCACTGGCATGCCCGCATCACCATCGATGCTGCCAGAGCAGGGAAACACGTCTATTGCGAGAAAGGGCTCACACGTACCCTGGAAGAGGTTTATGCCTTAAGAGATGCCGTCAAAGAGAGTGGTATTGTATTCCAACTGGGTCACCAGGGCAGGCAAACCGAGAGCTATATTAAAGCCAAAGAGGCTGTGGATAAGAACCTCCTGGGAAAAATTAACCTGGTGGAGGTTTGCACCAACCGCAACTCCCCCAATGGAGCCTGGGTGTATGACATTCATCCGGATGCCAACGAAAAGAGTGTCGACTGGACCCAATTTGAGGAACCCTGTGAAATGAAACATCCCTGGAGTCCGGAACGCTTTTTCCGGTGGAGGTGCTGGTGGGATTATGGCACAGGCTTGTCAGGCGACCTGCTCACCCATGAGTATGATGCAGTGAATCAAATTCTTGGCATGGGGATCCCTGAGTCAGCTGTCTCCTCAGGGGGCGTCTATTTCTACAAAGAAAAAGAACACTATGTAAATGAAATTAGAGAGGTACCCGATATCTGGAACACAGTACTTGAATACCCTCACCTGGATTTCACCCTTATGTACAGTGCCAGTCTGGCCAACAATAAAGATCGCGGAAAAATGATCATGGGCCATGATGGTTCCATGGAGCTTGGCAATAGCCTTCAGGTTTATGCCTGTCGTGAGAGTACCAGGTACAAAGAACAAATAGAGAGCGGGTTGATTGATCCCAGCCTGCCCATATACACTTATATTCCCGGGCGTAAGAATGTGGACTCCGTGGCCACTGCCACTGAGCAATATTTTGCAAGCAGGGGATTGCTCTATACTTACCGTGGCGGACGCAGGGTGGATACCACCCATCTCCATATTGCTGAGTGGATCGATGCCATCAGGGAAGGTAAACAACCCAGCTGTAACATCGATCAATCTTTCGAGGAAGGGATCAGTGCCGGCATGGCCACCAAGGCTTATCGGGAGAACCGGACAGTTTTCTGGGATAAGGACAACGAGCAGGTCATCTAAGTGAAAAATCAGAAGTTAAGCATCTGGCGCTCTTCCAGCTCTTGATATACATTCCAAAGAGCATGCACCTCTGTGTATATCTGAAGTTCGGTGCATTTAAAGTCACAGACCAACCGCTCATACAGAAAAAGAAGGAATTCTTGTAACTCAATCCCGGTTAGTCCGGTAACAGTTGATATATTATCTCTACCTGTGATCTCATTAAATAATTCATGCTTTTTCTGGTCCTTCTTCAGCCAGTAAACTTTGCGGGCTGAGCGCGCCTGCTTACTGAAATTATGGTAAAAATAGGATACAGGTGAGGTTATAAGAAATCCTGCACTTTTCAATATTTTTTCATCCATATCATAGGGTATGTAGTCCGGATCCTGTATGGGAAGTCCCATGGTCTCACCCAGGGTTTGCTGATTGGGCATTTCAGTGATCGCCTCTTTGAAATCTTCGTAGGTCGATCCCCACTCGAAAATCCTGGCCTCCTGCAAAACGTAATACTTCTTTTTGATTATTATATGCTTTTTTTCGATTAGCTGAATTACCGGCACTACAGCCTCCTTAAAAGCAATGTTAAGTATCAGCAATGTATCGGTGGAACGAACAGGAAGACGGAATATACCAAGGCTATCTGTTACGTCTCCCTCATGGGTATTTAAATTGATAACATGGGAAGCAGGAACAGGATAGAAGTGCTCATCGTATACGATCCCCGTCAAATTTAATACTGAATCGCCGGACTGGGCTAATAGATGAATCTGAATAGCTGCCAGCATCATACCAGCCAGGAGTATGCTCCGGGAACACATAGTTAAATGTATTTAAATATTTTCAGAATCAGAGCGCTTTTAACAAACCTTAACCATCCAACTCCAATCCAACTCTCAAGATTGAACCAAATCACTATTTAGGTGTTTATTCACAGTAGATAAAATAGGATGAACAATATTGTATTTTTAGATACGGAAACCATTGGGAAAGTGGACAACATGAAGTTGCTTTCCAAGCTGGGCAATCTTGAAACTTTTGATAACACTGGACCTGACCAGGTGGTGGAACGTTGTCAGGGGAAAGAGATTGTAATCGTCAACAAGGTACAGATGACAGAGGCCCTGATGAAACAACTTCCGGACCTGAAACTGATCTGTGTAGCTGCCACCGGGGTGAATAATGTGGCACTGAATTATGCCGAAAATAATGGCATCAAGGTAAAAAATGTGGCTGGATACTCTACCGATTCAGTGGCCCAGTTGACCTTTACCATGCTCCTGTACCTGATAAATAAGCCCTATTACTATGACAGTTACGTGAAGAGCGGGGCATATTCAAGAAGTGATTCCTTTACCCACCACAATGAACCGTTTTGGGAGCTGAAAGGAAAACGTTTGGGGATCATTGGTCTCGGGACTATAGGCCGTCAGGTAGCACGAATTGCCGAATCGTTCGGTATGGAAGTGATATTTTATTCTACCACAGGAAGAAACAACCACATCAGTTACAAACGATTTGAGCTGGATGATCTGCTGAAAAGCTCCGACGTTGTATCCATCCATGCACCCCTCAATAACAAGACCCGGGATTTGATCACCTATGAAAAATTCAAGTTGATGAGACCCTGTGCCATTATTCTGAATCTGGGAAGAGGTGGCATTATCAATGAAAAAGAACTGGCCAGAGCGCTGAACGACAATCTTATAGCAGCAGCAGGCATCGATGTCATGGAACATGAACCCATCCACGCCGACAACCCTATGCTGAAGTTATTTGATAAGGAGAAGATCCTGATTACCCCCCACATGGCCTGGGCCTCAAAGGAGTCCAGGGAGCTCCTTGTGGAAAAGATCGCACGCAATATCGAAGTATACCAGAAAAGCAGGTTGGCCTAAATGAGCGTCTTACCCACCTTGATCAGCAACTCTTTGGTTGCCTTGATCCCATCATCCTGACTTAATGTACTTCCTTCATATTCGATACCAATGTATCCCCTGAAACCTGCATCTTTAACTATCTTCAGGAGCCGGTAGAAATCTTTGGCAGTCTCATTTCCCTCTTCGTCAAATTCATGGGATTTTGCGCTCACACCTCTGGCAAGAGGCATAAGTTCTTTCATACCCAGGTAAAGATCATATTTCTCTCCAATCTCCCCATTTTCCCCACGTTCAACAACGAAGTTACCGAAATCGGGAAGAGTACCGCAATTGACCATTCCGGTATTCCGGATCACCGAGGCCAGCCAGCTTGCCCTGGATGAAAAACCACCATGGTTTTCAACGATCACGCTGATCCCGTAATCGGCAGCAAACTGACTCAAAGTAGTGAGACTTTTAGTGGCTGCATGTGCTACATCCAATTCTGATCCTTCGCCACCAGCATTAACCCTGATGGCATGGCAACCCAGGATCTCGGCCGCTTCCACCCATTTGTAATGATTCTCCACAGACTGTTTTCTTTTCTCTTCATTCTGATCACCCAAGTGGCCTTCATCGTCAATCATGATCAATACGTTTTTCATACCGAGATCATCTGTGCGCTTCAATAGATCCCTGGTGTAGGATTTCTCCGCAGATGGCCAAAACTGGTTCACATATTCCAGTGCATGTATGTTGAAATTCTTCTTGGTGTAAGCCGGGAAATCAAGGTTATCCAGATCCCCTCCACGCAGTTTTTTATTGAGCGACCACTGAGCCAGGGAAATCTTAAAAAAGAGATCTTCATCTTCCCCTGATACAGGTGTAAAGGAGGTTGCACTCTTTCCCTGGGCAAAAGCCAACTGTCCGCCAGAAACGGCCGCTGCAGCCACTGCTGCACTTTTCATAAATGTTCTTCTTGTTTGCATAGTAAATCGTTTATAATTCTTTGATTTGATATTTCTAAACCATACTTAATCGCCATGTATATTCGTTTATTCAGTGTGAATGAATAATGAAATTTGGGATGTTAAAAATGTGAAAACTATTCCTATTTATCAAGGAACAAGGGGATTCTTTCTGGTGGATATCTATTTCCTTAACCACTTGAACTGTATTGAATTATTTAGTAATTTGTTTCACATAAAGCACCTCTAACAATGGATACCCGTAAAAATAGCGGAAAAGCAGACCATTTTTCAGGTAACCTGGTAAACATGCAGGAGCAACTATTCTATTTCGCGTTGCAGCTTACCGAGGACCGGGAGGATGCACGGGATCTGGTCCAGGAGACAAGTTACAAAGCCCTGAAGAACCGAACCAGGCTACATAACAACGAGCACATCAGAGCCTGGCTTTACACCATCCTGAAAAACACCTATATCAATTATCTGAGAAGTAGCCACTACAGACAACTGGTGTATGATACGGATGAATTAAACTATTATTCTGCCCAGAACAGGGATTCAAGTGAAGGTCTTCCCGATGAGCAGTTGATTAAAAAAGAGTTGCATGAGCTGATTAAGCTTTTGCCCGGGGTGTACGGAAAACCCATTCACATGTTCCTCACCGGTTATTCATACAAAGAGATCTCCCAACAAATGAACATTCCCATAGGAACTGTCAAGAGCAGGATCCACCTGGGAAAAAAACAAATCCGAAAGGTATATACAGCCTGATCAGACCAGATCACAAGCATCTGCAGGCATCCAGTGCAGATCTTTTCCATCCCACTTCACATTGCATCCAATGGGATTTGTAACCGGTACAGACACTTTCTTTCCAGACGTAAGCTCTAACAATGTCCTGTCCAGATCATTGACCGTTATGCGACTGGCTTCTATGGGTTGGTCCACGGCCCTGCCTGTGTAAACAAGTTCCCGATCTCTATCAAAGACATAAAAATGAGGTGTCCGAAGTGCACCATATGCCAGTGCCACCTCCTGGCTCTGATCCCAGAGATAGATCCATGGGAAATTATATTCAGCCATCCGTTCCACCATATGAGGGAAATCGTCTACCTGGTATGAATTCGCACTATTCGAATTAATTCCGATGAACCTGACCCCCTTTGCTGCAAATCGGTCAGCTGATGCTCTGGTGACCTCATCCGAGCCTATCACATAGGGACAATGGTTACAAGTGAAGAAAATTACCAGGAACTCATCCTTAAAGTCTGAGATTGAATAAGTGCTTCCATCTGTTGCAGGCAATTTAAAGTCGGGGATAGATGCGCCAATTTCTAATGTAAAACCCATAATGTTCAGTTTAAGAGTGTAAAAGATAATGGTAATATCTGAATTACAACTAAAAGTAAAAAATGTTTAGATTACACGTACATTGCAAACAAATGAAAAAAGCGATTCTAACCATCACATTGGCACTATCAGCAACATTGCTGGTGATTGCAGGGCTCAAGCCGGGCGATAATGCCGTAAAATTCTCATTGAAAAATGTGGACGGATCCACGGTATCCTTATCCGATTACAGCGATCAAAAGGGGGTCATCGTAGTCTTTACGTGCAATCCTTGTCCTTTCGCAAAAGCTTACGAACAGAGAATCATCCAGTTGCATCAGAGATATGCCGAACAGGGATTTCCGGTGGTTGCCATCAATCCCAATGATGTTAATGTCTCTCCTGAAGACACATTTGATAAAATGAGAGCAAGGGCCAGTGAAAAGGGTTATCCTTTCCCCTACCTGAAAGATGATACACAGGAGATATACAAGGCCTATGGTGCCACCCGTACACCTCACATCTTCCTGCTGGAGACCAGGGGAAGTAAATTCAAAGTGGCTTATATCGGCTCCATTGACGACAATGCAATGGATGCCTCATCAGTTACCAAAAGGTACCTGGAAAAGGCGATTGGGGCTGTCATCTCGGGTGGAAAACCGGAGCCAGCTACCACCAAGGCCATTGGTTGCACCATTAAATAATGAATGTCTTGCCGGATTGTTGCTAGATATTTTGTAAAAAATATCATCTTTGCACCCCAAAACCAAAACGTAGGTAGTTATGCAATTGAACGTCATGGAAATATTGGCAACATTCATGGTGTTGTTCGCCATCATTGATATATTTGGGTCCATACCGATCATTCT
>JAUVKN010000223.1 GCA_030596245.1 Bacteroidia bacterium
CGGAAATTATATATCATATTGCTCCTGCTCCTGATACAGGAAATCTTTTCAGATGAGTTGTCAGCCCAGAGCAGAGGGCCGGACCTGCAGGAAAAGGTGATTCTCAGTATCAATAAATCAATTTTTCTTTCAGGGGAGCAGATACTTTGTGCTGTATATACACGAGATGCATGGCTTCATAAGCCGTTGGCCATAAGCAGGGTTGTGACCATCGAGGTGCTTGATGAAGCGGACAGGCCCGTCACCCGGGGAAAGTATGCATTGAAGAATGGGAAAGGTGGCGCAATTATCTCCCTGCCTGGTTCACTTACATCCGGGATCTATACAATTCGGGCCTATACCAACTGGATGAGAAATCATAAGCCTTCTCTTTATTACCATTGCTATATAACAGTCATCGACCCTCAGCGAATGATATATACGGATCCCGCTGAACCTGAATTTCCGCTTCAGCTTGGCTTTTTTCCGGAAGGAGGGAATTTTGTAGAGGGACTGGAAAACCATATGGTCTTAAAGACATCCGACTCATTTGGTCGTCCTGTCCCGGGAACCGGATGGCTGGTAGCAGGAGCGGGCGACACTCTGAGGAAGGTTGAGGTCGATGTTCATGGGTTGACAGACATACTATTCACACCACAGAAGGATACAACTTACAGTTTTAGTTTTTATGAGCAGCTATGGAAACTGCCGGAAGCTGAAGCTGAAGGATGGGTTCTGCAAGTAGATCCGTTGAGCAGATCTCAACTAAGGATTGAGATACAAAAAAGCAGATCCATTGAGGATACAGCCATACTCTTGTTGTACAGGAGAGGAGTGCTTTTGTACAGTGCATTGCTTCCTTCATTTGACAGCAGATCCCGGGTAGAAATACCTGCTACAGAAATGAATGGGGGTGTAGGGAGCCTGCAGATCATGGATAAAAACGGGAACCTTCTTGCTCACCGGTTGGTACAGTTACCCGAAAGGAGACAGTTTAATACTGGTGTAGTTGTGAATGGATCGGAGTTTGACCAGAGGGAGGAGGTTGAGCTAACCATAACTACTTCTGCTCCCTATTCGGACATTTCTGTGACTGTCCAGATGGAAGATGTGGAGGTGATTCCCCGCATATCACCTTCCGATATGCTCCGTTATCATACCGATGTGGGCAGCTATCTTCCGTTGCCTGCCGGGTCAAAGGATCTTCAGTTAATTGAACTGAGTGGAGGGGATATTGGCTGGGAGCAAATAAGGGTAGAGAAAGAGATTGAGTTTATGCCCGAAATAAGAGGGCGCATGATACAGGGTCATTTTGTGAATGGCGATGCGACATCCTATACGAAGGAGGAGTTGATCCTTGCCAGGATCTCAAGCGAATCGGAACTGTCAAATGTTAGTGTCACAGATGATGGAAGATTCTTTCTGCATCCGAAAGCATTGACAACAGATCAGGAGTATGTGCTTTTGCAGAGAGCCGGTGGTGATCATTCTTTCTTGCTGGACCATGGATTTTCAGATCAATTTGCCCAATTCCACAGACCCCTTTTCACAATCAATGAGAACATCAGGGAGTACCTTGAGCGCAGCATGGTTCACCATCAATTGCAGCAGCTTTATAAACAGGAACAGGAGCATTCCGGTCAGCAAGGCACAAAATTCTATGGCAGGGCCGATGAGGTCATTGTATTTAGCGATTATATTAAATTGCCTGTGATGGAAGAGTTTTTCCGGGAGCTCACAAAATCGATTATTTTGACCCGGGAAGATGGAATCCTGAAGATAAATGTACTGGATAAGTACAGAAATCGCATCATCGGGGCGGATCCGATGTACCTGGTAGACGGTGTTCCCGTATTTGATACAGAGACTGTACTCCTTCTGGATCCTTTTTCTGTGAAAAAGACCAGTATCAAGGCTTCCCGATTTTTCTATAGTGAATTGGTCATGGATGGAATCGTTGATATTGAAACATACAAAGGTGGTTTTTCTGCCCTTGAATTCCCTGAAAATGCGTCTGTACACCTTTTCCATCCTGCAGTATCTCTTCCTGAAATCATCCATCAGAGGTTTAGCAAAACCAACACTAGGCACTCTGTCCCTGATCTGCGTACAACCCTGTGCTGGGAGCCGCTTCTTGAAACCGATCAGAACGGAGAAGCAACAGTCACTTTTTTCACTTCCGATGTACCGGGAAAATATGTGATTAAGGTGATAGCTTTTTCGAAGGAGGGCTTACTTGAAGAGACTACACAGACCATTGTAGTAAAATAGAATTAAAAATGTTTCTTATACCTTACTAACATGATAAGAAATTCGATAAATTTGATAGTGATATGAAAATTATAATTCCTCTCTTTCTTGCATTAATATTTTTCCCCGCTATTTCCAACGGACAAGACAAATCCGGTATTAATGAAGAAGCAATCAAACAGACGAAATATGCACTGGAACTCTGTAAATACCTTCACCAGAACCCTGAATTATCGTATCAGGAGGAAGAGACATCACTGCGAATAGCTGAAGAATTGAAACTCATTGGTTTTGATGTAACCCCAAATTTTGGAGGAAACAGTGTTGTAGGGATCTTTAAGAATGGGGAAGGACCGGTTATAATGCTTCGCACAGACATGGATGCACTTCCCATCAAAGAAAAAACCGGATTAAGCTTTGCCAGTGCTAAAACCATGACGGATGCAAATGGCAAAGAGGTGCCTGTGATGCATGCCTGTGGCCACGATATTCACATGTCCGTTATGGTAGGGACGGTCCGGGCTCTTATCAGTATGAGGGATAAGTGGAAAGGCACTTTGCTTATAGTTGCACAGCAATCAGAAGAGATGGGTGACGGAGCATCATTGGCCATAGAGGAGGGATTATTCAGAAAATTTCCCGTCCCCGATTATGCCCTTGCCTATCATATAAATCCCGGAATCGAATCGGGGAGAATCGGATTAATACCAGGAGCGGTATTTGCAGGAGTAAAAACTGTCAATATCACTGTATTTGGTGTCGGTGGACATGGAGCTTATCCGGAAAAGTGTATTGACCCGGTGGTCATTGCCTCACGGGTAGTTCTCGATCTGCAGACCATAGTAAGCAGGGAGATCAGTCCTTTAAAGCCGGTGGTACTTACTGTGGGTTCTATCCACGGAGGTACCCGTCCGAATATTATTCCCGAAGAGGTTAAAATGGAGCTTACGCTTCGTTATTATGACAAGGACGCCATTGAACAAACCATCAAGGCCATTAAACGAATCAGCAAAGGAGCAGCCCTTACTGCGGGCATGCCTGACAACAGGTTACCTGAAGTGTGGGTGAAGCCAGGTGCACATCCTCCTGTTGTTAATGATGCGGATCTTTATGAGAAGATCCGTGAATATTCATCAGGTATATTGGGAGAAGAAAATATGGTCAGGGTAGATCCTGCAATGGTAGGTGAAGATTTTGGTTTATACGGCCGCACTCCTGAAAAAATCCCTATTTGCCTTATATGGCTGGGTAGCACAAGTCCCGAAGTGATGAAAGATTATTTGGCAAAGGGGGAAAAACCTCCTCCACTCCATTCCTCTCAGTTAAATCCCGATTATCCGGCAACAATTGAAACCGGAATCAAAGCAATGGTTGCAAATGTGGTTGGGTTGTTCGATATGGATAGATAGCAAATTACAATTCTCCGGGTTTTTTACTTCTCACCAATGCTCATTCCAACTTAATGTCGTTTGACATATCTCTACTCCTTCACAAAGAGATGTCTGAATGTTTGCTTAGGTGTAGTAATGGTTAATACATGAACACCGGGTTTCAGGCTTTCAACATCCAGAACTGCACTGCCTTTCTCCATCCTTCTTTCCATCTGGAGTTTGCCCATAGAATCGTATATATGAATCCATCCTGAGCCCCCGTTTTCCACATGAACCGAAAGGGATGCACCTGCCGGATTGGGATAGACCAATAAACCGGTTTCACGATCATTGACAGAGGTTTCACAGTCTGTTCCCTGGTTCGAGATCGTGATTGTTGCATCTGCAATTAATAGTGGATTATTGATAGCTATTGCCCTTACAGTTACTGTGCCGTTTCCATCACATCCAGCGGAACCTTTCACCCTTATCTTATCTGGTAGCGGATTTAATATTGCCCCGATCTCATTATCAATAATTTCCCATTTCACATAGGGATAAAATGTGTTGGCCGGTTCAACCTCTGTCAGAAAATACTTGCTTCCCCTGTTCACATCTACCAAAAAATCCCCTTCTGCCGGAACAATAGTCAGACTCTCAGGTCGCTGATAGGTAAAGTAACCCAGGGGCAATTCAGCGAAACCCTGGTCATTCCCTGTCCAGTGAACCAGGACCATGCTGTGCTTGGGAACACATATTAAGTCACCATCAGCCAGATCGATATCAGATGAATCGATGGTGGTAACATTTGTACTGAAATCGGAACCACTTATCACGTATTGTCTGGCACTACCCTGAACAACCATCTCACCGGGCAGATCGATCTCTACATAGTAGTCATTTTCAAAATCACGGCTCATCAGTACCAGGCTGTAGTTTTCATCCCTTGTAAATGCATAACCTCCTACCGGTTCAAAGATGATAGGGTAACCGGTTGATGAGAGAAGTGTATCGGCACTGGCAAGCACAGTTTTTAATACATTTCCCTTGCAGAAACGGTTCAACAATGCAGCCGCATGGAAATGGGGCAACTTTCTAAAATTATCAGCAGGTTGTGTAATTCTCCACTGGCCACCTGTAAGATGAAACAGAGAGGGTATCGCACCGCCATATTTCATGGAAGCCAGATGGTAATCTAACAGTGTTATGGCCTGACCAAGCCGGCCATTATAGGTAGATGTTGACATGTTGCTTTCATAGAAATAGAGTCTTTTGGTCTCACCCGTTAATCCGATAATTTCCCAGTTGGCCTGACGCAGAAATCCCAGTTGACTCTTTTTCTGCAAGTTCGCATCCTTATAATACGAAAGCTCTGATCTTGCAGGGTCTGTATCCGGATTATATTTCAGTTCACTGTCAAAATACCCACTCAGAGTAAGCCAGTCAACCTCCCCTGTATCTCCTGTAATAGCAGCTCTGTTCAGGGGATCCCAGAAAGGATTCCTCCCGCTGATTGCAAGATGGATCTTATCTGTGTCATACCAAGGCGAAGATTTCATTACCCTGGCTGCTTCCCTGCACCAGAGAGCATATTTTTCATAATCGTTGCCGATCTGTGCCATGTGGCTGTCACCTCCCCATACTTCATTCCCAAACTCAATAACAAGACCCTTGCTGTTGTCGAGTAACGGCCCGTATCCCTCTGCCGCTCTAATTGCGCCGTAAGTAGTGTTGTCCGGACCATTGATATATTCAATGAAATGCTCAAAAGTATTCACATCGTCAAGAAAATCAGATCCGTTCTCAACGGCAATCGATATGGAGGAGTAGGAACCCAGATTGTTGGCATGGTCAATCCAGTCTCCATAGGTAAGGGTTTTTCCGGTACCAATATGGTTTTTGAAACTATGTGAGTTGCTGTTAGCGCCAATCCCACCCCATCTCAGGGAACCGGGTTGAAGCTCCTCAAGCAGGGCAACATGGTTTGGATCAGTGATCGCAACACCATTCTCCCACTGTGGATTGATACCTATTCCTTCAGACCAACTTAAGTTTT
The DNA here is from genome assembly GCA_030596245.1 of Bacteroidia bacterium. Lineage (GTDB taxonomy): Bacteria > Bacteroidota > Bacteroidia > Bacteroidales. The sequence continues at coordinate 5,656 of JAUVKN010000223.1, forward strand.
CCAGATCCACTGTGACCCGACCTCTCTTTACACCCAGTTTTGGTCCGAAAGGATCGAACAGAACTGTAGAGAAGGAGAAAATATCGCTTTTGGCAGAGATATTGAATCCGGCATCAATAGCTTCAATTTCAATGGTATAGCTGGTTTCAGGGGAGAGTACTTTCAGAATAATGGTTAAATCAAATACCAGGAGATCCTGGTTATAAAGCACTCCATCCAGATATACATTGTACGCAATCACCTCGGTCTCAGCATCGGCAGCGCCACTCCAGGATATCTCAGCAGCCAATCCTGTTATAACATCCATCTGTATGCTGGTTGGAGGAGTGGGATTTTGCAGATCCTCAGGGTATGTTTCTGCTGTGAGTAAACTACTCAGGAATGATTCATTTCCCATTCTGTCAACAGAGGCGACAGCAATGGTATATCTGGTTTCAGCTGTAAGGTTCTCGATACTGAAATCAGTTTCTTCAATCAGGTAATCGTTTACTCTCAATCCATCCACATAAATATTGTACCCCACAAGTTTTACATCATCGCTTGCTTTGTTCCATATAACATTTAGTTGATTGACACCCTTTAATGTAACCTGTAAATTTTCAGGGGCGTTTGGCCATACAGGGTCATATTCATACATCAGGTTCTCTTTCCCGATCAGACTTTTTGTAATTCCCGGTCCTTCCCAGTAAATATCTGTAATGGTAGTATGTACTATCCAGTTTACTGCATATATGGCATATCTTTTTCCTGCTTCAAGATTGAGAGGATCCGATCTTCTCATTCCATCTTCATCTGTTCCGATATTGCCATGGTTATCACTCTTTAAAGCAATAGGTACTGCATTGTTGATATCCTCATCCTCGCTCAGCCAGATCCCCCCATCATCACCATGCTTCAAAAAGAATGTATAATCGCCGTCAGCAGAAGGGATCACATAACCTCTTAACATCGCAGTGAAAAAATCATGACCGGTGCACCATTGGGATGAGCAACCGTCACTTACAGTAATCGGGATATCCTCCCATACAAGGTTATGATAGGGTGCACTGGAAGAATGAATGACGGAATCAAACACGGGATAAGTGGTTAAAGGAATGACCTCCTGCCAGAATACGGCATCATGGATCTGAAAATGGAGCCCCTCCTTTTGATATTCACCGATATTCACCAGGAGCTCCTGGAATGAGCTTCCGTCAGCATCTGTTGCAGTTACTGAAAGAGTGACATCTCCCGTAACTCCTTTTTCGGACATGAAAATAATTGCCAGATTGTCGTTGTTGTTGTATTCCACAGAATCTATCTGCAGCAGGCCTTCATCAGATGAGGTGACATCAAAATCAATCGCCTGGCCTTTACCGCCATCCCCGTCATTCAATTGTGGAATGATCAGATAATTGATACCCGAGCCAACGATGATCGAGTCATCCGGCATTTCGCCCATGGAAGGTGGATTTTGTGCCAGAAGTGGATAGCTTGTCACAAGGGTGAAAATAATAGTCAATAGTGTGTTTATTCGTTTCATGGCTCTTGAGGTTTATCTGATATTTCTTCTATCAAAGATAGAGCTTGTTCCTTATT
>JAUVKN010000268.1 GCA_030596245.1 Bacteroidia bacterium
GGTTACCTTCAGGTTGGAGGGTGCCACAGTAGGTGCAGGTTTGATCGATGCAAGCGGATACAGTTTTAATAAAGGCATAACTACCGTATGGTACAAGATTACTGATCAGAGCAGCAATGAAGATTCATGCTCCTTTAACGTATCAGTCATGACTACTGTTGTGCCTCCCGAAAGTGCTTATACTGATCGTGACAGCGTTTGCGCTGGTGAAGGCAATATCATGCTTATGTACGGTGGTGGTGTTATGGTTGAAGGGGGCTCGGCCCTGTGGTATGATGATTCTGGTCTTACAAATAATATCGGAGTGGGTGATTCATTGGTAATCACTGCACCTCTTGTGACCACAACCTATTATGTAAGATTTGAAGGAAATTGTGATATTTCCTCCGCTGTATCCACCACTGTGAACATTAAGATAGGTTCTGTGGCTCCGACAAGTGTAAGTTCGGACCGTAATAATATCTGTCCGGGAGACGGTTCCATCATCCTAAGTTATGCAGGTGGAATCCTGGGTTCGGGTGGGACTGCCCACTGGTATTCAGATTCTGCGCTTTCAGTTACGGTGGGAATGGGCAATGATCTTTCCATTGTTGCCCCAGTTATTTCCACCACATACTTAGTAAGGTTCGAAGCAGATTGTGACAGCTCTGATGCGGTTGGAATAAGACTGTTTGTAATTCCTCCTTCAGTGGTACCGGATAGTGCCAATGTGGACCGTGAATATGTTTGTGCCGGAGATGGTCTTGTAACGCTTAGTTATTCAGGGGGATTCCAGCGTGCAGGAGCAGTGGAAAGATGGTATGACGATGCCACAATGACAAACAGCATAGGTTCTGGCAATAACCTCAGCATCAATGCACCTATGGTTTCAACCACCTACTATGTCAGGTTTGAGGGCAATTGTGATACGACTACTGCAGCTTCTGTTCAAGTTACGGTGTATACTGTACCGGAACCCATATTTATTGAAAAGAGCGAAGATGTATGCATCTATGGTCCACTGTGCCGATATGTGGCGGGAGGCCAGGCAGGATCTATGTTTACCTGGAGTATTATAAATGGTACGATAGTGAATAATTTCAACGACACCATACTTGTGGATTGGGGAACTCAGTTTGTTACGGGTATACTGGAGCTCACTGAGACTACTGTGGAAGGTTGTATGTCACTGCCTGTTACTTTGGATGTGAATGTGAGCGGACCTATCCTTAATCTTGGAGCAAATATAGAGACCTGCGTGGGAATACCGATAACTATTACACCTGAAGGAGATTTCACCTCCTATCTATGGCATGATGGAAGTACTGACCCGAGTTTCACAACAGAACATGAGGGATGGATTATTTTGGATGTAACGGATTCAAATAGTTGTGCCAATAGCGACAGTGTTTACCTTTCCGTACATGAATTGCCTGTTGTCCAATTGGGTAATGACACAATACTCTGCGGTGAGGAATCGTTGATACTGGATGCAGGATCAGATGGAGCCCTTTATACCTGGTCGACCGGGGAAAATAGTCAAACAATTACTGTTTTTCATGGAGTACAATTAATATGGGTTGAAGTTCTGAGTCCATTTGGATGCAGCAATAGTGATACGATTGCCATTAATGCTTGTAATATCGAATTCTATTTCAACGATATTCCAACAGCTATTACCCCTAATGGTGATGGATTGAACGATCAATGGATTCTTGATAAACTGAATGGATATTCTGAGGTTGAAGTTGAAATATTCAGCCGTTGGGGCACATTGATCTGGAAGTCCGAACCAGGATACTCAGTACCATGGGATGGTACAGATATGGGAGGTAACGAGATGCCTATGGATTCGTACCATTTCGTATTCAAGCTGAATATGGAAGGTATTGATAGGGTTACGGGAATTATTACGGTGATCAGGTAGTACAAGATATTTATGAGAAGATTACTCTATATCGCAATTTTTTTTGGGGGCTTTTTGCTGGACGGATGGTCGCAGCAGGTACCTCTCTATAGCCAGTATATGCTTAATGGGTTCTTGTTGAATCCTGCATCTGCAGGATCGGAAGGGTATACTTCAGTGAACCTCACTGCAAGGGAGCAGTGGATTGGGTTACCGAATGGGCCTAGAACCTATGCTCTGAGCTTCCAGACCAGGATTCTCAAAAAAAGTTATATATCCAAAAGTTCCTCTGTCAGAAAACGGCGGAATATGGCTTCCAGAAGTGGAAACGTAGGTCTAGGTGGATACTTTTTTAATGACAGAAATGGTGCTGTGGAGCGCATTGGTTTTAAAGGCTCTTATGCCTATCATATTAAATTTCCACAATCTCAACTCTCCTTTGGACTTTCCTTGGTGGCTTATCAGTTCAGGCTGGACGAGGATCTGATCACCCTTGCGGATCCTGGCGATCCGTTGTGGCTTAATGCCGATAAGTCGGTTTTTATCCCGGATGCAGATGCGGGTATTTATTATACTGCCAGGAGCTATTGGGCAGGTTTTTCTGTGGACCAGCTATTCGAGTCAACCCTAAAAATTGGCGATTCGGGGTATGATAGGTATGTGATGGAACGTAATTATTACCTTATGGGAGGATACGATTTCGAGATTAATCGTGATCTTGTAATCTCCCCATCCACTTTGGTTAAGTTTGCGGAGAATGGGAAATTGCAGGCAGATATATCCGGAAAGTTCTTCTTCCAGCAAATGTACTGGGGAGGCCTTACCTATCGTACGGGTCAAACTATAATTGTCATGGCCGGTGTAAGCGTTGACCGTTTTATTTTCGGATATGCTTTCGACATTGGGCTTAACAGCATCATGAAACACAGTTTTGGCACCCACGAATTCACTTTCGTTGCAAAGATTGGCAATCAAGAACGTCGTTATCGCTGGTTAAACCGGTTTTAATGAACAAGCGTTATGACCGGTGTAAAACATCTACCGGCAAAATCTTACCGTTTACCGATTTCTGTTTCCGGTATTCTCCTTTCTACACTACTTTTGATAAAAAATAAATTGTACCATTATGGAAAGGCAACCGCAAAATTTCAAAAGATCGGGAAGGGCACACCTGTTATTAGGGATCGTGTTGATGTTCCTTGGTTTGTTCCTGATAGCAGACCTGGCAGATATTGTACCATGGAGAATGAGGGATTTCTTGTTTACCTGGCAGGCGCTGCTTATTTTTCTGGGCCTTGTTTTCCTTTCAAATAAGGATAACAAGGGAACGGGTCTGATTTTGATCGTCATAGGTTCATTTTTCCTGCTACCCAGATTTTTTGATCTCCCATATTACTGGCGATCATTGTTCTGGCCTTCCATGTTGATTTTACTGGGATTGGTTGTCATCTTCGGCAGCCGGCGACATGGTGGCGGAAGTACATTTTTTGGAGGGAGCAGAAGGAGGGGTTCCAGTGAGGACTACCTGGATGATGTAGATGTATTCGGGGGAGGTGACCGGATCATTAATTCACAGAATTTTCAAGGAGGGAAGATCACTCATATCTTTGGCGGTTCAAAGTATGATATGACCAATGCCTGTCTGGCCCCGGGTAATAATAACCTTGAGATTGTATGGATCTTTGGTGGATCAAAGTTTATCATTCCCGAAGGATGGAATGTGAAGGTGGAGGTGACCTCTATTTTTGGGGGATTCTCCGATAAACGGGTCAGATCGATCGTAGTTACAGATTCCGATCGAACGCTGGTCATTTCTGGTCAAATCATTTTTGGAGGTGGAGAAATTGTGAACTACCACTAGTCATGAGCCATCCCATTACCGGCAACCGGCGTTCGGTACTGATCTACTCCATCGTTTGGCTGATCACTTCAGCCTTGCAGGGGTTTATGTATTGGTATTTTTTGCACTTCCCTTTGCCTGTAGTGATCACCGACGCTCTCTTTTCTAACCTTCTTTTCGGATTCATGGGTTTGCTGGCATGGTATCCCACCCGTTATATTCCTTTCCATAGACAATCACCGTTATACTCCATTCTGGCGCATGTGGTGGCCGGACTGTTGGTATTATCCATATGGGTGTTGCTGACCATGGGTCTTCTGGATATTTTATTCAGCAACCAGTCTGACTATATAGAGTTCCTGGACGGATCGCTGGCCTGGAGGGCCATACTTGGAGGTCTGATTTACCTTGTGCTTGTACTCATCTACTACCTCGTCTCCAACAATCAAAAGTTACAGGAAAGGGCTCAGCAGGAGGAACGCCTGAAAAACATGGTGAGGGATACAGAGTTGAATATGCTTAAATCACAGATCAATCCCCATTTCTTATTCAATTCCCTTAATTCTATAGCATCGCTGACCATGTCCAACCCCGACGAGGCCAGGGATATGATCATTCGTCTTTCCGATTTCCTGAGATACTCACTTAAGCACAGGGAGAACGAATTTGTACCACTGAATGAGGAGATGGGCAGGATGAAGGACTACCTGGCCATTGAGAAGATCCGGTTTGGAGAGAAGCTGCAGTATGTTTTCAACATCAACGAGGAGTGTGAGGATTTTCCGGTGCCCACCATGATTTTCCAGCCCCTGTTTGAGAATGCCATCAGGCACAGTGTGTATGAAAGTGTGGTTCCGGTAACCATCCGGTTTGACTGCAACCCTGACAATGGCTTTATGAAGGCGGTTGTCTCCAATGATTACGATCCACAGATGCCCACAAAAAAAGGGACTGGTGTAGGACTCCAGAATGTACGGCAGCGGATCGAACTCTCTTACCAGGATAAAGGATCGGTTCAATGGAGAAGTGATGATGGGGTTTTTGCTGTAACCATTATATTTCCACCTATATTTACAAAACGATGAATATCATTAAGACAATCATTGTTGAAGATGAAAAGCCAGCAAGGGATCTGATCCGGACCTATCTGGAAGGATTCCCAAAGCTGGAATTGATTGGTGAATATGACAATGGTTTCGATGGGCTTAAAGCCATTAACGAACTGAAACCGGATGCCATCTTCCTGGATGTGCAAATGCCCAAGCTCAATGGTTTTGAGTTGTTGGAGGTTCTGGAACACCTTCCTGAAGTGATCTTTACTACAGCTTATGACCAGTATGCCATACACGCATTTGAACAGAATGCGGTGGATTACCTGCTAAAGCCTTTTTCAAAAGAGCGATTCGGTGAAGCCATTGGGAAACTTGAATCTCGCATTGAATCACATGTGGAGTCAAAAAGTACCGAGACCGGGATTGATAGGATCAGACAACATCTGGCCGATCGTGATGAAAAACTGCACAGGGTCGTAATCAAGAAGTCAGGCAAGATCCATGTCATTTCCACAGGGGATATCAATTTTCTTGAAGCACAGGACGACTATGTAATGATCTACACCGACGAAGGAAAGTACCTCAAGCAACAAACCATGAAGTACTTCGAAAATTACCTGGATCCTCAGCAGTTTGTGAGGGTACATCGTTCCTATATTGCTAACATTACCTGTATTGAACGGATCGAACCCTATGAAAAGACCAACTTCATACTGATTCTGAAGGACGGAAATAAGGTCCCGGTGAGCCGAAATGGCATGCAGGTGCTGAAAGAGAATCTTGACTTTTAAGTGAATAAAACCAATAGCCGATGGCACTGCAAATTGACGAGAAGGACCTAAGCAAGTTTATAGTGGTTGGTGACAGGGTGCTGATCAGGCCCAAGAACCAGCAAGACCGGACCAAATCGGGACTCTATTTGCCTCCTGGAGTCCAGGAGAATGAAAAGATACACAGTGGTTATGTTCTAAAAGTAGGGCCTGGTTATCCCATACCTGCCATTCAGGATAGTGATGAACCCTGGAAGGATCATGGCGATGAGGTA
>JAUVKN010000156.1 GCA_030596245.1 Bacteroidia bacterium
AATTCAATTTTTCCTTTCCAGGCCAGGTTTGGTGAATTCTCGATGGAACCGGAGTAGTAATTTCCATTGGGAGCTCCCACACCTATTCCTGCTATTTGGAAGGGGGTTTCCAATTGCTCCAGGCTGTCCATCAGGTGTTGATGAAACGATTCGATAAACTGCTCTATGGTGTCATGTTCACGAGAACTAATTTCATCCTCAAAATAGATCTTTCCCGATCGGTCAACAAGCCCGAATTTTGTAAATGTTCCCCCTATATCAATTCCCAGAACGACTTCCTGTGCCATCAATTCTCCATGGATTTATTAATTGAAACAAATGTAATAAATATCAGCCGATTTGGTTAAATTAGCTGATATAACTAAAACCAATGTCATGACCAATTTTGTTGTACCTATCGATTTTTCTGTGGATTCCATGAAAGGACTTGAATGGGCTCTGCTGTTCTCACAGAAACAGACTGTCAATATTCAAATGGTTTATGTGTTGTCCAATAGCTCCAGTTTTCAACCCAGTGTTGTGGAGCAGGAACATAAATATGCTCAGGAAGAATTTGCGAAACTGATCCGGGATTATGGGCCCGGTATTGGAAACAAATCAAAATTGAAACAGATCATAAAAAAAGGAAAAGTATACAGGGAGGTGGTGAACCAGGTGAACTCTTATAAAGATGCGGTGGTATCTGCTTCTACTCATGGTGCCTCGGGCTTTGAGGAGTTGTTTGTAGGGAGCAATGCACTTAAGATCATGGCTGCCACGGACCAACCTGTTTTCACGCTGAGGCATTCGCCTGTACCCAAAGAGATCCAAAAGATTGTACTTCCCATCAAACGGCATAGGGATACCAGGCAAAAAGTGCCCATTGCGGCCGATATGGCTGAACTGTTTGGAGCTGAACTGCATGTGATCACCATATCCACCAATAAGAATAAAAGGGACCTGGAGCGGTTGGAGTCCTATTCAAAGCAGGCGGAAGGCTTCTTCAAAGCCAGAAAATTGAAAACCGTAACAAAAACACTGGTGGGTGAGAGTCTGCCTACCCTCACCTGCAACTATGCCGAAGCCGTGAATGCTGATCTGATGGTGATCATGTCCAGCGCCGTTGACAAATGGAATGTTTTGCTGGGAAGTTATGCCCAGCAAATGGTGAACAAGGCCAATATACCCCTGCTAAGCATTACGCCTAAATAGAAACTCATTTATTCGGGAATCAGCACTTTTGGAGGAAAAATAATAGCAGAAGAGAAAGACCATATCACGGAGACCCTGGAGTCCCAGTTAAGGGCATTGATGGAAGCGTTGCCTGTTGCTTCCTGGTTTAAGGATTCAGACGGAAACTTCAATCAGGCCAATGGAGCATTGCTTCAAATCCTAAAAAAAGAATGGTCCGAAGTGATTGGTAAAAATAGCCATGAAGTTTTCGATGAAAAGGATGCCAGGCAGAGTGAAGAAGGAGAGCGTGAAGCATATAAGACAGGCAAGGTTGAAGAGGCCACATATTCCAGGGAGAAACACATTTTCAAAACAGTAAATTTCCCGGTCTTTGACAAGAGTGGTAAGATCACGGGTACAGGTGGTTACCAGGAGGATATCACCAACCTGACAGGTTCTCTGCAGGAGCTTCACCGCGAAAGAGAAACCCTTGAAGCCCTTCTGGAGAATATGCCCTTCTACATCTTTTTCACTGACAGGCATCACAGATACCTCAGGGTCAACAGCATGATGGCTCGTTTGCTTCGTGTTGCTCATCCGGATGAAGCTATAGGGAAAGATAACAGCGAGTTCTTTTCAAAACGCGTGGCGAGAAAAATGCTGGAAGAGGACCGGTCGATTATCAATACCGGAATGCCGATCATTAATAAAATCGTATACTTTGAGGATGAAGGAGTGGATGGATTCTGGATGGAAAAGAACAAGATCGCTGTCAATGATGAACGGGGTATTACTACCATGATTGCCGGTATTTTCAAGAATGTTTCAGGTATGATGAAAATTGAGAACGAATTGAAAAGAGCCAGGGACCAGGCCCAGGAGTCGGATCGTTTAAAGACCTCTTTTCTGGCCAACATGTCGCACGAGATCAGAACACCCATGAATGGGATTCTGGGGTTTACCAATTTGTTGAGGGACCCCAACCTGAGTGATGAGCAGAAGGATATCTATCTAAAGCATATTGACCACTCCTCCAACCAGCTTTTAAATATTGTAGACGACATCATCGATATTTCGAAAATCGAATCAAGACAATTAAAAATTTCGAATAAACCCGTACGCATCAATGCTATCCTGGATGAGATCTACTCCTCATTTTTTCATCGGATCAGGGGAGATGCACCGGGACAAAAAAAGGTGGATTTTAATCTGAAGAAGGGGAATGAGTCTCTTGATTTTACAATTGTAACAGATGATTTCAGGCTCAGCCAGATTTTTAACAACCTTATTGGAAATGCCCTAAAATTTACCAGTGAGGGACATATCACCTTTGGATATTCCATTAAAAACAAAAGATACATTGAGTTCTTTGTAAGCGATAGTGGCATTGGAATCCCAAATGATAAAAGGGACCTTATCTTTGACCGGTTTGGCCAGGTGGGTCCTTCAGAAGTACATCAACAATCGGGGACTGGATTGGGATTACCCATTTCCAAAAGCCTTGTGAAACTGATGGGAGGAGAAATGTGGGTAGAATCTAAGGAAGGAGAAGGGACTACTCTCTTTTTCACACTACCACTGGTGTTGGAGGAGGCTGTGGAAGAATCACAGGTTCTGCTCTCCAATAAAACATACAACTGGAAAAACAGACGGATCCTGGTGGCTGAGGATGAAGAGTTAAATTGGTTTTTTATCAGAGAGATGCTCAGAAAGACTGGAGCAGAGATCTTTAGGGCCAAAGATGGAAAAGAAGCAATAACCATGGTCAAAAAATCCTCCCCGGATGTGATCCTGATGGACATCAAGATGCCAGAGATGAATGGCATTGAGGCCACCCGGCTGATCAGGTTATTCAACAGGGAGGTTCCCATCATTGCCCAGACGGCTTTTGTGATGGCCGAAGAAAAAGAGGAGAGCATTCAGGCCGGCTGTAATCATTTTGTGACCAAACCACTGGACAGGACCATTGTTATGGAGTTAATAGACGGTTATTTTAAAGGTGTATGAAGCGGGGAGTAGTCATTGTGGCCGGAGGTACAGGCCGGAGGATGGAAAGCGAGATACCGAAGCAGTACTTAGACCTGCACGGAAAACCGGTGATCTTGCATACCCTTGAAAAATTCTTTCATTTTGATCCTGACATGAAAGTGGTACTTGTGTTGGCTACCGATCATCGTAAATTTTGGAATGGGATCCCCCTTTCTTATGAATATAGTTCCCGGATTGAAATTGCCCCCGGAGGGGAATCCCGGTATGATTCCGTAAAAAGTGGACTGCGCCTTATGGACGATAACCTTGTTGTGGGAATTCATGATGCAGTAAGGCCATTGGTGAGCCTGAAAACCCTGGAGCGGTGTTATGAGTCGGCAGCGGAAAGAGGCAGCGGCATCCCGGTGATTAAGATGGAGGAGTCGGTACGATTGGTTAAAGAACAGGGGCATTCGGTGCGTATGGACCGATTGAAGTTGAGACGTGTACAGACCCCGCAGGTATTCAAATCGGAAATGATAAAGGAGGCTTACAGGCAACCCTGTGAGGCGGCATTTACCGACGATGCTGCGGTGTATGAATCGCTATTCGAAACGGTCAGTCTGGTAAAAGGAAACAGGGAGAACATCAAAATAACCACCCCTACTGACCTCCAGCTTGCTTCAATACTTATTCGGACTGTTGGATAATTTAGTACCTTGCAATCCTGAGCATGTAACGTATGGCAAGGGTGTTAAAAATCATGATGGTTGGATTCCTGCTGGGCCATACGCTGATAACCCATGCACAGAAACCCCTGGTTATTACCCAGGACAGACTGGTGATCGAGGATATTCTCATCCAGGGAAACAGGGTAACCAAAGACCCCATTATCCTGAGAGAGCTGGTTTTTGGCATTGGCGATACCATTTTAAAGATGGAATTGCTGCCGGCATTTCAGAAAAGCAAAGAAAACCTGTTGAATCTGGCACTGTTCAATTTTGTCTATTTTGATGCCACCCATCTCCCCGGAAACCACATTAATGTGCATATTACTGTTACAGAAAGGTGGTACATATGGCCGGTCCCAATCCTGGAATATGCCGAAAGGAATTTAAGCGAGTTCCTTAAAAACAGGGATTGGGATAAGATCAATTATGGTGCCTTTCTAAAATGGAAAAATTTCAGGGGTCGAAATGAGTTGCTTACAGGAAAGGTCAGGCTTGGGTATGTCAAGGAGTATGCTTTGGAGTACTCGGTCCCCAACATTGGAAAAAAACAACAACACGGAGCCTCTACAGGTTTTAATATGCACCACCAAAATGAGGTAATTATTGCCACGGTAAATAACAAACCGGTGGAGTATGAGCCACAGGATCATCCTGCGCTAACCCGACTCAATGCTTTTGTCAAATACGAATACCGCAGGAAATTCTACACAACCCATAATTTGCGGATGGAATATTACAATTACATTGTTTCAGATTCAGTGGCCATTGTCAATCCCAATTTTCTGGGACAAGGATTGAACAGCCTTGACTTCTTTGTGTTGTCATATGAATTCAAACATGATGTACGTGATTCAAAAGTATACCCGCTTGAGGGTTTTTTAGTAAAGCTCAGGGCTAAACAATTGGGACTGGGGATTATTCCCGACTATCCATACCCCACATTCCGTATTACGGGAAATATTATGTTTCATCAGAAACTGGCCAGCCGCATCTATTTTTATAACACCACAAAAGGCAGGTACTCCTCAGAAAAGTTCATGCCATATGTCCTGAACAGGGCATTGGGGTATAATGAATTCCTGAGTGGCTATGAGTACTATATAATGGATGGATCAGATTATGTCATCTCCAAATATAACCTGAAGATACAGGTAATAAAACCTACCACCCATACCCTTCCCCTCATCGGGATGGAACAGTTCAATAAAGTGCATTATGCCATCTATTTCAATGCATTTGCCGATGCGGGATATGTAAACAATGTATTTCCTGATCCAACCAATACCATGGTCAATAATTGGCAGTTTTCCGCCGGAGTTGGTATCGATTTGGTAACTTATTACGATCAGGTATTAAGGATTGACTATGCCATTAACCGGTACGGTGAGCATGGTCTGTTTTTCCATTTAGAGACACCTTTTTACAGGTGGTAAAAGGTGGCACGGAAACCAGTTAAAATAGAAGAAGTTGAAAACGGCTAAAACATATGCTCTATTTATTACACTACTGGTAGTCGGATTCGTAGTAACCGCCCTCCTGGTGAACGAACTGGCCGGATTTAGCCGTACATTCATGGGTTATGTGATCCTTGGGGTGGCAGTGGCCGGAGGCACATTTCTGACCGTAAGACTCTTCTTTATTCGATACGTGGCAGGAGAGATTGATCCTCTTTCCAAGAAGATCCACAGTTACACCACGTCTCAGAAGAGACTGAGGAGTAAAATTGATAAGGGGGATGTGGTCACGGATCTGAACCAGGAAGTTACACCCTGGGACGACAATCAGTCAGAAGAGATTAAGAAACTTCGACAACTTGAGAAGTACAGAAAAGATTTTCTGGGCAATGTTTCACACGAATTGAAAACCCCCATTTTTAATATTCAGGGTTATATTCTCACTTTGCTTGATGGGGGTATGGAGGATGTTAATATCAATAAATTATATCTAAAAAGGGCAGAAAAAAGCACCAACAGGCTAATCAATATTGTGGACGACCTTGATTCCATCGCCAGGCTGGAATCGGGAGAGTTTAAACTTCGAAAGGAACCGTTTAATCTGGTGAAGGTGGTTGAGGAGGTAATTGAATACCTGGAAATGCAAGCCAAAGAGAAGAACATCAAAATCGTATTTGATGGTAAAACCAACAAAGCAATTAAGGTGGTGGCTGACAAAAAACGGATCATGGAAGTGATTGGTAATCTGGTCAACAATTCAATCAAATATGGCAAGGAGGGGGGGAAGACCACCATCGGTTTTATGGATAATGGAGAAAATATTCTTATTGACATTACTGACAATGGCATTGGTATTGAGGAGAATAACCTGCCCAGGATATTCGAACGTTTCTACAGGGTGGATAAGAGTCGTTCCAGAGAGTCGGGGGGAACGGGACTGGGATTGTCCATTGTAAAGCACATTATACAGGCGCACAACCAGACCATCACAGTGAGAAGCAAAGCGGGGCAGGGGACCACCTTTATCTTCTCTTTGGACAAAGCATAATTTTGTATCAATCACAACATCAAGGATCGACCCAATCACCCTCTTGTTTCATAAGATAAATGAGTGCTTTCAATGCCTCTTCCTCCGGGATGTTTTTCAAAACAGGGTCTTTACCCCTGTAGAGGGTCACCCGTCCAGGGCCCGCCCCCACGTAGCCGTAATGAGCATCAGCCATCTCGCCGGGCCCATTGACAATGCAGCCCATTATTCCGATTTTCAGGGAGGTAAGGTGAGAGGTGGCTTCCCGGATCTCTTTGAGCCTGGTGAGGATGTCAAAATGGGTACGCCCACAAGAGGGACAAGCTATATATTCTGGTTTACTGATCCTGGCTCCGGCTGCCTGTAAGATCGAGAGCAGGATATCGTTGATCATTGTCTCCTCAGTGTTAACATTAGTTACCCAGACTGCATCAATGGCGCCATCTACCAGGAGCGAACCCAGTTCACCGGCCAGTTGCAACTGGAACAATTCGGGATCCTCTGTGTGATGACTGGTTTTAAAAATGATCGGAGCAGTCTGGTTATGGGTACAGAACAGGTTCAATTGCAATTTTATTTCCTGGATGGAGAGCGAACCCTGTTCCAGCAACATGAGCCGGTTGCCCTTCTCCAGTAGTCCGGGATTTTGCTGCCACTGTTCGTAGGATGCTGTTTGTTCTATGATCGTTTCGAAAGACAAATCAACGTTGGGTTCTGGAGGTGTGTTGCTGATGATCTTCACCTTTGTGCCATTTCCAATACCGTTTATTGATTGGGATCTACGTCGATTGAAACTAAAGGGATCCCATGCCAGTTCATGAAATGGATTGTAGGGCAGTTGGATAGGTTTTGGGAAAAGCAGAACGATCTTTGAGGCAACAGGCATCTCCTCCTCCGGGGGTTCGGTGAGGGAGACCCTGAGGGTATCTCCCATACCCTCCAACAACAGAGGGGCCATACCTACGGCTGATTTAATCCTTCCCTGGAGGCCATCTCCCGCCTCGGTAACCCCCAGGTGAAGTGGATACCACATCTTCTCCAGGGCCATTTTATGTGTGAGGAGTCGTACCGATTGAACCATTACACGGGGATTGCTGGACTTCATAGAAACCACCACATTGTCAAATACCAGGTCCCTGCACACCCGGAGAAACTGCATGGCCGATTCAACCATGCCTGCAGGGGTATCACCATATTCATTCAATATTGATTCGTCCAAAGAGCCATGATTGACCCCAATCCGGATGGCGGTTCCGAATTCCCTGCAGGTTTCAAGTAATTCAGGCAACAACGAAGCCACAGATTTCCCTTTCAGATAGTTTCCCGGATTGATGCGGATTTTATCAGCCACCCTGGCGGCTTCCAGAGCCAGCGCTGGTTTGAAATGAATATCGGCCACCACAGGTATTTGGAAACCCATTGAATGCAACGCTTTTCGAATCTTCCTTAGATTTGAAACTTCCCGTTCTCCCTGAGTGGTGAGCCGGACCATTTGAGCCCCGCCCTCGATCATTCGCCGGCACTGTTTTACCGATGCCTCAATATCATTGGTATCGGTGTTGGTCATGGACTGGATGCAAACAGGCTCGTCACCTCCCAGGTGAAGATTGCCAATGGCAAAAGAGCGTGAACGATATGTCTTTGTCATGTTAATGGATTTCCCAGTCAGCACCGTCTTTCCGGTCCTTCACAGTGATTCCAAGAGTTGTAAGTCCATTCCGAATCCGGTCTGCTGTATCAAAATCCTGCTTCGACTTTGCATCGCTCCTCAGTTGAAGGATCATCTCTACCAGGTTGCCGGTAATCTCGTTTGCTTCTCCCGACGCTGATGGCTGTTCAAGTCCCAGCACAGAGAAGACCCATGAGTGGTAGAGGTTTGTCAGTTTTTCCAATGATTTATAATGAATAGATGCTTTACCTGAGGCAAGATTGTTGATATCGGAAACTCCATTCAAAAGGTGACCTACTAGTTTGGCGGTATTCATATCATCCTTCATCGCTTTGTTACAACGCTCTTCCAGTGAGGTAATATCTATGGAGCTGGAGCCGGATGGTTGAATGTTTTTCAGTTTTGCAACAGCGTTCATCAGGCGCATCAACCCTTTTTCGGAGGCCTGCAGCGCTTCATTGGAGAAATCGAGGGTACTGCGGTAGTGGGCTTGAAGGATAAAGAAACGGATAACCATAGGCCCGTAAGCCTGCTTCAGCATTTCGTGATTGCCCTCGAAGAGCTGATCCAGGGTAATGGAGTTGCCCAGGGAGCGCCCCATTTTCTGACCATTGATGGTGATCATATTGTTGTGCATCCAGTATTGCACGGCTGGTTTACCATAGCCTGCCACATTCTGTGCAATTTCACACTCGTGGTGAGGAAACAAAAGGTCCATGCCCCCCCCGTGGATATCGAACTGCATACCCAGGTACTTGGTGCTCATAGCTGAACACTCCACGTGCCAGCCGGGATAACCTTCGCTCCATTTTGAGGGCCACCGCATGATATGGGTGGGATCGGCTTTTTTCCACAGCGCAAAATCGAGTCCGTTTCTCTTCTCCGATTGTCCGTCCAGCGCCCGTGTGTTGGAGAGAAGATCTTCAATCTTTCTGCCGGAGAGCTGGCCATATGGATGGTTGTTATTGTAAGCGGTCACATCGAAATAAACCGATCCGTTTACCTCATAAGCGTATCCCGCCTCCATGATCTTCCCGATTAGCTCCTGCTGCTCAATGATATGTCCGCTGGCCCTTGGTTCAATACTGGGTGGAAGGACATTAAGATCATGCATGTTCTCATGGTACCGGTTCATGAAGTGCTGAACTACCTCCATGGGTTCCAGGGACTCAAGTCTTGCTCTCTTCAGGATTTTGTCCTCTCCTTCATCAGCATCGTTTTCCAGGTGTCCCACATCCGTAATGTTTCTTACATACCTGACCCTGTAATCCAGATAAAGCAAGTATCTGAAAAGTACATCAAAGGTGATGGCCTGACGGGCATGACCCAGGTGGGCATCGCCGTAAACAGTCGGTCCGCAGGCATAAAGACCGACAAAAGGAGGATTGATGGGTTCAAATTTTTCCTTTTTGCGG
>JAUVKN010000218.1 GCA_030596245.1 Bacteroidia bacterium
AAATAAGTAATAATACAGCTATAATATTACAAGGAAAGTAATAAATTGTAAATTAACTGTGAAATGTATAACGGGAATTTTTCTTCCGGGTTATATTCATTGACTAGTGGAAAGGATATTCAATACGGAAGCCTATACTTATTTGCGTAGCGAAGAATTTCAGTGACGTTTGAATTTCTTTTTTATTTATATTGAATTTAACCGAACTCCGCAATGGATTTAAGCGTATCCATGTTCACGATATGGATGGTTTTCCCATAAATCTTCAGGATTCCATCCCTTCGGAACTCACTTAAAGACCGGATAACGTTCTCGGTGGTCATACCCACATACTCGGCCATCTCTTTGCGGCTCAAAGGGAGGTCAAATTCAGAGGAGAAGTATACATCCTGTGAAAAATAGATCAACAGGAAGGCTACCCGACCCCTCAAATGTTTTGTGCGAATTGCCAGTGAATCGAGAATGATCTTATCGGCTACTTTGCTCATTTTTTTCAACAGGTTGAGAGCGAGGTTACCATTGTCACTTGCGATGGATTTGATATCCTCCATTTTTATGTTGCAAGTGACAGAATCTTCCAAAGCCGAAACAGAATAGTTGTATTGATCGTTGGAAAATACACTGAGCAGACTTACATAGTCAAACGGCTTGGAGATGGAGATGATTTGTTCTTTACCGTAACTATCACTGCGAAATTGCTTAACGAGACCACTTTTTAGGTAGACGAAATCCTTGATCATTGTTCCCTCTTTAATGATGGATTCGCCCTGACTAAACTCCTTCTCCACTTTTCCGGAGCATATCATATCCAGTTGATCTCCTTCGAGGTTTTCGAAAAAAAGGCCTTTTAGCTCACATAATTCGCAAGTGCAACTGGGGTCCATCAATCCTTACTTAAATGTTGGTCAACATATCCTGTCATGATAGTTATCATATTATGACAATTATCATATCGTTTCACAAATCAAACTTAATAGGTACCGTTATTTTTGTAACAGCAATTCGAAGATAATGGTTTACGAAGCAAAACTCAATAAATATAACTAGCAAAATTATGAAAAAAATTTTAATACTGGGTGGGGGTACAGCAGGTACCATGATGGCCAACAAGCTTTTCAAAGCCCTGGACCGCCAGGATTGGGAAATTACCATCGTGGATCAGCACAAGACCCATTATTACCAGCCAGGTTTCCTTTTTATCCCTTTTGGGATCTATAATAAATCGGATGTGATCAAACCCAAAGGAGATTTCTTTCCATCGGGTGTAAAAGTCATTTACCAGGAGATAGACCGAATTGACGGTGACAATAATAAGGTGTTTTTGATGGATGGTAGTTCTCTTAACTATGATTACATGATTATTGCCACGGGGACCCAGACCCGGCCGGATGAAACCCCCGGACTCCATGGAGAACAGTGGTACAAAAGCATCTTCGACTTCTATACCATTGAAGGAGCTGTGGCATTACAGCGGTTCTTTAAAACATGGGAGGGGGGCAAACTGGTTCTCTGTATTTTTGAGCTTCCTTTTAAATGCCCGGTTGCTCCCATTGAATTTGTGTGCCTGGCAGAGGCCTATTTCACTGAGAAGGGGATGCGTGATAAGGTAGACATCACATATGTAACACCACTGCCCGGGGCATTCACCAAACCCATTGCTACCAAAATGCTGAGTCAGTTGCTTGATGAGAAGAACATCAAGGTAATCCCCGATTTTTACCTGGAAAGTGTGGACAGCGAGAAAAAGGTAATAAAGTCCTATGACGAATTGGAGATCCCCTATGATGTGCTTACCATAGTCCCAGTGAATATGGGATCAGAAATGGTTGAGCGTAGCGGACTGGGCGATGATATGAATTATGTGGAGACCGATAAGGAAACACTTCAGTCGAAAAAGCATGAGAATATTTTTGTTCTTGGGGATGCTGCTAATTTACCCACTTCCAAGGCTGGTTCTGTAGCGCACTTTGCAGCAGAGATCCTCTTTGAGAATTTCATGAATGCCATCGAGAACAGGCCTCTGACAGCGAAATTTGATGGCCATGCAAACTGTTACATCGAGACAGGTTATGGCAAAGGTGCATTGATCGACTTCAATTATGATACTGAGCCGTTGCCTGGGACATTCCCTCTTCCCGGAATAGGTCCCTTCGGATTGTTGCGAAACACCAAGATCAACCATTATGGTAAAATGATCTTCCGTTGGATCTACTGGCATATTCTTTTGCGGGGCAAGGAGATGCCCATTGAAGCCCATATGACCATGGCCGGTAAGAAAAACAACATTGATTAACTGAATTCGACATGGCAGAAAATACTTCAAAGCAGATTGCTGAGTTGAACCAGAAGGTCGACACGATCCTGGAATATGTGAATCAGCAGAGACTTAAATCTCAGGCCATTGATGATCTCATTGGTGATGCCTCGATTATTGGCAAGGATGTATATGACTCCACTGTGAAAGCACTGGATGATCATGAGGTGATCCTGGACCCGGATGAACTCAGAGAATTGGGAATCAGGGTTGCCCAGAATGTGGGAAATTTCAATGTAATGCTCGATACCCTTGGCAGTGCAATGGATCTTATGAGAGACGTGGGTCCCATTGCCAATGAGGTGATCATCGATGGCACCAAAAAGCTACATGAATTTGAACAGAAAAGTTATTTCGAATTTCTGAGAGAATTTGGCCACATCATTGACAACATAGTCACCTATTATGGGGTGGAGGATATGCGGATGCTGGCTGACAATGTGGTAGCTATCTTAGATACGGTTAAAAATCTGACACAACCTGATATGCTCAAATCTGTAGACAACGCAGTGAAGGTATTTGCAAGTCTCGAAATGGAGAATATCCCTGAGTACTCCATATTCAAAGTAATGCGCGAAATGAATAAACCGGAAATGAAGAAAGCATTAGGATTCTTCATTACGTTTATGCAAAATATGAATAAGAATGTTATTAGTTAAAAACCTATAAATTAATAAGTTATGGCACAAAAAACAATTGCAGGACAAAGTATTGATTTAAACGATGAAGGATACATGGTTGATGCTTCCCAGTGGAACAGGGAGGTTGCTTCAGAAATGGCAAAGGAAGGCGGAATTGAACTCACCGACAAGCATTATGAAGTACTGGACTTTTTACGTGCAGCCAATGAGAAAGGAGAAACGCTGACCATCAGAAGAGTTGGAAAATCAGGGATTGTGGACATCAAAGGATTGTATAAGTTATTTCCTGGTGGACCGCTGAAATATTCTTCCAAGTATGCAGGTATTCCCAAGCCGGCCAGTTGTATTTAATCCAAAAAAACTAGAAACAATGGCAAACAATGAATCCCCGTTAAAGAAGGTATGCATCATCTGTGCCAAGGGCACTATCGAAGATGTATACGCAACACTGGTAATGGCCAACGGAGCCGTAATGGAAGGAATTGAGGCAAAAGTCTTCTTTACCTTCTTCGGCCTGGATGCCATCACCAAGAAGCAGATGAACCGGATCAAGACAGCTACCGTTGGTAATCCAGCCATGAGAGCACCCGGTGGCTTACCATTCCCCACCATTCTGGGAATTATTCCAGGTGTGGAAGCCGGAGTATCGGCTATGATGAAAAGTTCAATGGGAAAACTTGATATCCCTCCAGTGGACGAGTTTCTTGAAATGATCACAGCCGGAGGAGGCGAAATTTACGCCTGCAAACTGGGCATGGACATGTTCAAACTTAAGAAAGAGGATCTGTGGGACGAGGTGAAAGATGTTCTGACCATTGGCGACTTCTACGGCCTATGTGGTGGAGAGAATACGCAGATCATCTTTACATAATATATTCCGAATCCTAAAGCAGGTATTACAAATTTGAATATAAAAGGGGGCCAACCGGCCCCCTTGTTTCTCTTTGTTTTGGGGTAATTGTTATATCGAAAGAATATTTAGGCGAAGTGACTATAATATTTTGTAGGCAGCTTGGGATTTAGTATCGAAAGGACAATCAACAAAGCCACCTACAAATAATTGCGAAGCAATGATTTTCAGTGGCGGTTGAATGTCCTTGAGAACTCTATTTTCCCCCAAACTCCATCAGGAATGCCTTAATAAAGGGGTCCAGCTCTCCATCAAGGACTGACTGAACATTGCTGGTCTCATGGTTGGTACGCAGATCCTTCACCAGCTTGTAGGGGTGGAGCACATAGTTGCGGATCTGCGATCCCCATTCGATTTTCATTTTGCTGCCTTCGATGGCTGCTTGCTTCTCCCTCTTCTTTTGGAGTTCGATCTCATAAAGGTGAGATTTCAGAATCCGCATGGCATTTTCCCTGTTCTTCAACTGGGACCGGGTTTCGGTGTTATCCACTGTGATGCCTGTGGGCAGGTGCCTGACACGGACACCGGTTTCTACCTTGTTCACATTTTGTCCGCCTGCTCCCCCTGACCTGAAGGTATCCCATTCAATGTCGGAAGGATTCACCACAATCTCGATGGATTCATCAATGACGGGAGTGACAAAGATGGAGGCGAAGGAGGTATGACGACGGTTGTTTGAATCAAAAGGGGATAAACGGACCAGGCGATGGACACCATTCTCACTTTTCAGGAACCCATAGGCATAGTTGCCCGAGAATTCCAGGGTCACCGATTTAAGTCCGGCCTCATCACCCTGCACCATATGGAGTTCTTTGACTTTGTACTTGTGCTTTTCTCCATAACGGATGTACATCCGCATGAGCATTTCAGCCCAGTCCTGGCTTTCTGTGCCCCCGGCACCTGAATTAATTTTCAATATGGCACCCAGACTGTCCTCCTCGTTGCGCAGCATGTTTTTTGATTCTAATTCTTCGGTAAGGGTGAGTGCAGTGCTAAACTGTGCCTCTACCTCTTCTTCGGTAGCTTCCCCTGCTTCAAGGAATTCAGCGAGAACATTCAGGTCTTCAGCAGCCGTCTTTACCTTGTAATACCCCTCTACCCAGCTCTTCAACTGCGCAATTTTCTTTAATTGTTCCTCTGCGGATTTGGGGTTATTCCAGAATTCGGGATCATGGGTCCGCTGCTCTTCCTCTTCTATCTGGATGGTTTTGCTATCGACGTCAAAGATGCCTCCTTAACGCTTCCAGGCGTCCATTCAGATCTTTAATCTGGTCGGATGTGATCATTTTAGAAAATTTTCAGCAAAGATAGGAAAGAAATCGGGACACGGACGAAGTCAATCTTCATCCGTCATATTCAGCACCCGATGGATCAAATCCGGTTCAAATCCACGTCCGGCTGCAAATCTGTATAGTTTTCCTTTTCGTCTGAACTGATTCTTCTCTTTCAGAGATGCTGATTTACTCTGAATCAGATCCACACAGGTTTGGAAATAAGCTTCTACATCGATCTGATCAAGTGCATTCTGAATTATATCTTCGCCAATGCCCTTCTGACGCAGCATATAGGAGATTTTTATTTTGCCCCAACGGTTGAATCTGAATTTATCTTTTACAAAAAATACAGCATACCTGCCGTCATCCAGGAAATTTTCATTCTGCAGTTTCTGAATGATCCGTACCCTGTCCTCTTCCGACAAATTCCACTCTTTCAGCTTCTCCCTGATCTGTCCCGTGCACTGTTCCTGCCTGCTGCAAAGAGCAGCTGCACGCCGGAGGGCATCAGTGTATTCCAGCTCCTTACTTTTCGGCTCTGATGAATCTTTCCTTTTCATGAATATCTTTCAGAATGGTCACATGCTGAAATCCGGCCTTTTCAAAAAGACTTGCAGTTTCGGTCCCCAGTCGCTCATTGATTTCCACCCAGACTGTTCCTTTTTCATTCAGCTGCTTCTTACTGAATGAAGCGATTGTTCGATAGAAAACCAGCGGATCGGAATCCTCTACAAATAATGCATCAACAGGCTCATAATCAAGTACATTATCATTCATAATTGCACGCTCACTGTTTAATACATAGGGTGGATTGCTTACAATAAGGTCAAATCTGTTCTCACCGTTCAGGGTGGCTTCACGCATTATATCCTTTTCGATCCAGTTCACATCTAACTCATTCATGACGCCATTCTCTGATGCAACCTCGAGGGCTTTCCGGCTCACATCCAGACCATAAATGGTTGCTTCTTTAAAGCGATCTTTAAGGGCAAGCGCGATGCAACCCGAACCGGTTCCTATATCCAGGATATGGATCGGGGGTCGGAAGCAATGGATGATAATTTTATATACCATCTCTTCGGTTTCAGGTCTTGGTATCAGAACACTTTTATTCAATGTGATCTTCAGATCGCAGAAATAAGTATACCCCAGAATGTACTGAATTGGCTTACCAGTATGAATTTCAGATACAATTTCATTAATTTGTACCACAGTAACTGGTCCGGGTACCTGATCAGGATCTTTGAGGTAGGTGGAAGGTGGATACCCGGTATGATCAAGTATGATCCGTGAAAGGGAAGCTGATTCACCCTCTGGGTACTTCCTCCTAAGCTCCTGAAGGAGGTAGAACCTGGTTTGTTGCAAGGTGGCATGATTTTGGAGCATAAACCAAAAGTAGTAATAAAGCACAGTCCTGTTGACAGAGAAAGATAAAATATATATGCGCCGGTGTTTCGAACTGGCACGAAAGGGGCTGGGAATGACACATACCAATCCACTGGTGGGTTGTGTGATCGTGCATAACGACCGCATCATCGGGGAAGGATATCACCATGAATTCGGGGGGCCGCATGCCGAGGTGAATGCCATTCGTTCAGTGAAGGACTCATCCTTGTTTTCGGAGGCAACGTTATACTGCAGTCTGGAACCTTGCGCTCATCATGGAAAGACACCTCCCTGTTCAATACTCATTACTCAGAAGGGGATTGGCCGGGTAGTGATCTCCAACCTGGATCCATTTCCCAGCGTAAATGGAGAAGGAGTCAGGCAAATGAAGAGTGCCGGGATAAAGGTGGAATCGGGGTGCCTTGCCGAGGAGGGCTACATCCTGAATCGTCGCTTCTTTGTTTACCTGAATAAAAGACGCCCCTATATTATTCTCAAATGGGCTCAGACCCTGGATGGATTTATTGACCTGGAGCGAGAACCTGATGACCTGGAGGGACCAAGATGGATTGCCGGAGAAGTGAGCCGGACCCTTGTTCATAAGTGGAGAACCGAGGAGGCTGCCATTATGGTAGGAACCAATACGGTGATTACCGACAATCCCAGGTTGAATATCAGAAGATGGACAGGTGACAATCCAGTGCGAATTTCCATTGACAGGAATGGAAGGTTTTCGAGCAGTGCAAATATATTGGATGGTAAGCAGGATACCATCATATTTACCGGGGTTTCGGGAAAATACTCTGGAAGAACACG
>JAUVKN010000193.1 GCA_030596245.1 Bacteroidia bacterium
GGAAAAGTCCTGCAGTGAATACACCGATCTGACTGAGTACACCTTCGATGCCCGATTGTACATTGTAACGATCCCGGGGATCGAGGGACTGATAGATCAGGTTCATGGATGGGTCCTCCATGGACTCCTTCATGGCTCTGACAATGAATTTTGAAAATACAACCAGCATGAAGAAATAGATGAAGAGATGTGCTTCACCGGCAAAACCATAACTCTCCCCTGCAATGGCAGAGGCAATGGTCAGTATAAGCAGCAAAACCGGAGAGAGTAGTAAAGTTATCCTGATTCCGAACTTTTTCTTGATCCAGCCAAACAGGAACCTTTTCATCATCCATGCAAGCACCATCATGATCCCTGAGAAGTACCCCAGGAAGGAGACCAGTTCGATTCCCCCGGGGAAACGACTTCCGGTCACCCACAAAAAAGCATAATGTAGTAACACAGCAACTGAAACTCCCATGACCACAAAAGCAGCCATCAGTGCTGTGAACCGGTGGGAAAAGAGACCCAGCGGACCGGTACTCTTGACCCTTGTCTTAAAACGATGGTGATGTTTGCTGATCCCAGTCAGAACATAGAGCTGGGCACCCGTTGCTATGATCAGGCTGGCCATTCCAAGGTAGAGAATATTCTGGGTCTTCAAACCCAACCGCATTAACAAAGGTGTGGAGAGGAATGCGAAAACCATACCTCCTATCAATGTGGCTTCGATAAGGCCGGCCAGCTGCTTCCCCTTGCTTGGAGAAAGAGAGCCCCTTACAGTAATCCAAAAGCCCATTAATGTAATCAGGACCAGGGGACCAGCGAAAACAAATATGATAAAATCAAGATGCTCTTTCTGAAGGAGGCGAAAACCCACCAGCAACGCAGCAGTAATTAGCATCACTACTCCCAGGTTTAGAATTCCGAAGGGTTTTACAGCCAGTTGCTTGCTGAAATAACTGTAAATGGTGGCAATCAGGATACCGGCCGCACCGGAAATCATCATGGCCAGCGGTACACGATCCGCACCAAATGTTTCCAGAAACAGAGCATTAGCCTCCAGTTCCAGGACCCCGACAAAGATCCCGGTACAAACGGCCTGCAGAAGAAGTGCCCCGATCATGGGCCGGTTTCCCTGCTCTATCTGCAGCAATTTCCCAATTCCCGTTTTCATCACGATATATACAGAATACAATTAAGTGATTAAATAAATATCTTTTGAAATAATTAATGAACAGCCTGACCGGATTGAACATTCCGTGGATTTGGTTGTAGATTAATTCTATATTTTTACCCATATAACTATGACACAGGATCTAAAAAACAAATATCCATCGAAGGTAATGCTGGTAGGTGAGTACGGAGTAAAGTTGGGTGGGAGCGCCCTCACCATACCATTTCATAACTTCCATGCCATGGTAAGAGAAACCGGAAATATTCCACCAGACCTTCAAAAAGATGCCCGCTACGTTGAAACACCGCTCTATTTCAGAGAAGATGGCACCATGGAAAAGGTAGATTTTAATCCTTCTCAAATCCCATTCGGTTATCGCTTTTTTCTTTTGGATTCGGGAGAGAGGTTTGATACGGAACCCCTGGTCAAACAATTTCTGAAACAAATGGAAGATTCTGGATTTGCATCATCCATCAGGAATGAATACCTGCCCCTGAATCAGAAACTGATTGAATCATTGTTGGGTCACAGGGAAGCCGATCCAGCAATGCTGGTCCGGGTCATCTCCGATTTCCAGTTCACTCATTTCAGAAAGATGATCCCGGATAAGATGATTGATGTATGGATAGAGGGCCAGATCTCCAATGAATACTACCTGAAACTCCACGGGTCGGATGGTGGTTTTATGCTGGGCATCACCCACCATACTTCCATGGAAAACCTGACTGAGCGATGGAAAAAGAATCTGATCTGGGTATAGTAATAGAGGCCATCCCATTTGTATGAGATGGCCTCTGGGGATCCCTTTATGCCTGGGATCATATATGATGTAAAACCCTAATTGAAGAGAATTTCCAGGTTGGCTATGGACTTGGGATTGTAGGGTGAAAGCCCCATGATCCTGTCTACCAGCAGCATGTACTCATCACCGGGAGCCTCACCACCCTGGATGAATCCATCTTCGTTAAAGAATCCGGGAGCCTCAGTGTTGGTCAGCCATGCATTCAGGATCTCATCACTGGCATGGGGCCATACTGTCTTCACTTCGTTGTAAAGTACATTGTACACGGAGTACTCTTCCAACAATACAGCTCTTCCCTCTGCATCAACCGTACTCAAAGGCAATCCAAGTTCGGCAACGGCGATATCCTGACTTTCAGAACCTGAGGCAACAAAAGCCCAGTTGTATCCAACCTTCTCTGTAAGGAATTTTGCGTTGGGATGACTGGAGTTTCCATAGACATCCACAAAGTCGCCTTTCTTACCCACAAACATTTTCATACCGTCCATGGCGAAAGGGGCAAGCAATGGATCGATGGCGGGCATATCGGCAATGGATACGATCATATGGCGTTCATACCCAAATTCTCCAGCTCCGCTATAATCGATCCTGAACATGGCCTCAGCCATCCGACCTTCGTTGGTTCGATCCAGGTTATAAGGCTTAATCAGGGTGATACCTTCCTTTGGATAACTGTTCCAGAAGATCTGCATGGCCTTTCCGCCATCATCATTGCCTTCCGACTCAGCATCGGTAATGGTGAGCCCGTATTCCCAGATACGTCCGTCAAATTCGGGACCCTCAACTACCACCAGGTTCTTGATACGTCCGTCATCTTCGCTTTCATACGTAAGGGTAATTACATTTTCTATCTTAAACCTCCTGATGCTCCTTATGATATGCTTCACCATTCGGGCCGAGTGTTCGCCGGCGTGAATGAAGAAAGTAAGATGGCGATAGATTTCTCCACCTTTAAGGGTGTCAACCGCAGCACTTTTCTTGACGGAAACATCCTGGGAAAGTGAAGCAGGGATATCAACTGTCAGTTGATCGGGAATAATACTCTCCTCCAGTCCGGGGCCGTTATAGGTATTATCACATGCAGTGAAAAACAATACTCCAAGCAGGAATACAACAAACGAATAGAACGATAACTTTTTCATGATTTCTGTTTTTTTGTGAATATTTATTAATGGTTTCTGTTTTTCCATTTTTAATGTTTCACTTATATCACACCATACCCCATACTTTACCCCTATTGACATTTGAATTATTTTCAAATTAATTTGTAAGTGATTTCCCATACCCCAGTATGGATCCAAAATGGAACATCGGGACCTCTGTGGAACTGGGTGCCCTCTACCGGTTTGATCATGTACGCTTCCGGTATACGATCAACGAAACATCACCATCAAATTCACCTACACCTTCGAACGGTAGATCTTCATTAGACTTTTTTGATGAATATCGATAAATGTCGATGAATTCCTGAAAGTAACCCGCTTCAACATCAATCTTCAGAATTCCTTCAGAATTCACTTGTAGATTTGGATCTGCGAATTGAATCTCCTGGCCGCAAGCAGCGGGGAACCGAGTTTTTACGAGCTCGACGAAGTCAATGCGAGCGCAGGATTCAAATTAATTATGTAAAAAACATACAGATATGAAAAAAGGTTTACTATTATTGACCATGACCCTGTTGTCCGGTGCACTTTTGGCACAGGAACAGAAAGAAGTTATTACCGGAGCTGGCTATGCAGACGATGTGTACTACAGCCTTGAGAACGGAAGTGTTGCCACAGTGGCCAGAAACACGTGGGACCTGGGATTCACCACCAGCAATTTCAGTGTCAGCATCCTGGCCAACAATGGCGCCGGCGTAGAAGTTTATACTTATCCTGCAGGGGATACTGCAGACTGGGCGACCCTTGATACTACCGGGATGGTGTGGACACCCATGTACAACTCCATTGAGACATATGATGAAGGAGCCTTTTCTGCCAATGCAATTGGGCATCCCGATTACGGATGGGGCACATACAATATGTCCACACACAATATCACAGGCGATAGCCTCTATGTGATCAAAACCCTTGCCGGAGAATATAAAAAAATAGCCATCATCATGAGGGGATCTATGGCCAATACATGGGAGTTTAAATATGCCAATCTTGATGGAAGTGATGAGCAATCCGTGCTGCTCAACTCAGGTGATTACAATTCCAAAAGTTTTGTCTACTACTCCATTGACAGTTTGAAAATCGTCGACAGAGAACCTTCAACGGCTGACTGGGACCTGCTTTTCACAAAGTATTGGGACAACACCATCCCTTATAATGTAACCGGCGTACTCTCCAACGAGGATCATGTACTGGCACAGGAGGTGACTGAGGAAGGATTGGACCAGGCTACCTTTGTAGCGTATGAAGATACCGCTTTCACCTCGGTCATCAGTATCATTGGATCTGACTGGAAATCATTCAATATGGGAACTATGTCCTATGAGGTGGACAGCACAGTGGTCTACTTCCTCAAGAGATACGGAGAAACCGATTCAACTTACTACAAGCTTTATTTCACAGGATTCACAGGAATGTCCGAAGGCAAATACACTTTTATACAGGAGAAGCTTTCTCTGGTATCCTCCAGGAATCCCGGGATCATTCAGATGCTGCAGGTATATCCAAATCCAGCTTCAGAATATCTCAATGTGGTATTTGATCACACAGGCAATACAGCTATCCAGATCATCGATATGACCGGAAGAACTGTTTACTCTACACTACATCATGCAGGAGGATTTACGAACATGACACTGGACATTAACCAATTAAATCCTGGTCTCTACTTCCTGAAAGTAAATGCTGGAGATGAGACCGGAGTACTCAGGTTTATCAAAGAGTAGTGCCGGGTAAGTATGCAACCATTATGTTTGTACTGGTCGCCCTGTGCCCGATTCTCCGGGCACAGGAGACCATGATCAGGGTTATCGACGATTCTGACCAACAGCCTGTGCCCTTTTGCCATATCTGCCTGGAAAACAAGGAAACGGGAAGAGAGGAATATCATGTGGGAGATATCAACGGCGAAGTAAAGGTGGAACTGGAAGGGAATGAAATCATCAGTGTGTCGGCCATTGGCTTCAAGAATTACTTCAATGAACCGGGAGCGCAGCCTGGCATGCTCGAAATTCGACTGAAGCCCAACTATTTTGGTTTGGATGAGGTGGTGGTCACCGGTCAGTATAAACCGGTGAGCGTCGATAAATCGATCTATGACATCAAGTTCATAGGGAAACCCCGCATCGAAAACCAGGCAGCCAATACCATGGCTGAGCTCCTGTCCAAAGAATTGAACTTCAAGATCGATCATGATCCCTCCACAGGATCCTCTCTGAAACTGCAAGGCATCTCTGGTGAAAATGTAAAAATCCTGGTGGACGGGGTACCACTTATCGGTCGTCTTGACGGGAACATTGACCTGAGTCAGATTAACCTGGAAAATGTGGATCATATTGAAATTGTTGAGGGGCCCATGTCAGTGATGTATGGCAGCAATGCCCTGGCCGGGGTAGTGAACATCATTACAAAGCAGAACAAGTATGCCCGATACAAGGCCGGAGTTCATGGTTACTATGAGTCTGTGGGAGTCTATAATCTTAATGGCAATTTGGATACACGTTTTGGAAAGCATGGTATTTCATTGACCGGAGGACGCAATTTTTTTGGTGGATACTCACTGGTGGATTCATCCAGATACAAAGAGTACAAACCAAAAGAGCAGTACAATGCGGGTGCCATCTATACATACTCAGAGGAGGGAACCTCTCTGAAATACAAGGTCGATTTCTTCAGAGAGAACCTCCTGGATCGAACCAACCCACTTCCCCCATACAATGAAATAGGTTATGAGACCTGGACTGCCACTACCAGGTTTAACCAAAGCCTTCATTTCAACAGGCGGCTCTCAGAGTACAACAACATACACCTGATGGGGGCTTACTCCTACTACGACAGAAGCAGGTCGACCTACAGGAAGGATCTGACAGATCTATCCACAATCCTTACCGGGACCGATTCTTCGCTGTTTCATGCCATATCAGCACGAGGCGGATTCAATCATGCCAATGAAGCGTTGAAGCTGGATTACCAGGCCGGATTTGACATCAACACTGAGTTGGGATTGGGAGACCGCCTGCTGAATGGGAGGGAGTTTATTGGTGACTATGCCCTTTTTACAAGCCTCCTGTGGAAACCCACAGTCCGGTTTACACTCCAACCGGCCCTCAGGTTCTCTTACAACACCGCCTAAGAATCGCCGGTTACACCCTCTCTGAACCTCAAATACCAGCTGGAGAAAACAATTTTCAGGATCTCGTATGCCAGGGGGTTCAGGGCACCATCCTTAAAGGAACTGTACCTCAATTTCTATGACTCAAATCATGAGATCGAAGGAAATCCTGACCTGATTGCCGAACGGTCCCACAACTACAATTTTACAATCTCCAACAACCTGAATATTGCATCCAGGCCCCTCGATATTAAGGCAAAAGCATTTTACAACATAATTGATGATAAAATCACACTTGTACAGGTGGATCCCGACAATCTGCTTCACTACAGAAACGTAAATACGGGACATTTCGAATCGGTGGGAGGTGATCTCACACTGGGTATCTATCCCATTCGAAACCTCTCTGTTGACGCCGGTGTTTCATACATTGGAAGGCGAGATTCTTACTATACTACCGATAATTTTGTCTTCTCCACATCCGCCATTACCAACATCACCCTGAAATTCCTGAAGAACATAGCATCAGTCTCCATGTTTTACAAGTATTCGGGAAAGTACCCGGTGCCAACATTTGGTTCTGAAGAAGAAATTGTCGTGGAATATATGGAACCACATCACAACATGGACATGAATGCATCCGTGAAGCTATTCCGCCAACAGGTGCGTTTAAGTACCGGTGTAAAGAATATTTTTAATAACACCAGGCTGACCGGGATCGATGGCGGGTCGGGACATGGAGGAGGAAACGGCGTCTCTTCACTGGTTGGTTGGGGAAGGAGCTGTTTTGTAAGTATTAATTACTATTTCACAAAGTATTGATGGATTATCCGATGCGAATCCTGCCCGTTATATTGATTTTTACCCTATCACTCACATCCTGTTTCGAGGAAGATGAGATGGTGCCCGCCCATGAACAGGGTAACATGGAAGAGGGGCAGGCTGCACTGGGATCGGACTATGAGCATCAGGTATTTTTTGACCTGTACCGCAATATGGAGGTCTCTGCCAACCTGGTCTCTGATTGGGACCTCTCCTTTGAGAGCTCCGGAGGGGGATGGGTCATCAGGCTCAATTCGTCCAAATTCATGGTTGCAGGGAACTCATTTGACACCACTTTTACGGCCGACCTTGACCAGGCAGAATTAGAGATGCTTTTCGATACCTCCGACGGGAATCCCGACAGCACTGCCATCGGCCCATGGTATCAGTCTGATGAAGATTCAACCTGGTCACACCAATACGTGTACCTGGTGGACAGGGGTTCCGACGAACAATTCAAACCGGTGGGACTGAAGAAAATCCGGTTTGAGATCAGTGGAGAGGATTACCTGGTTCGTTTCGCCAATACCGATAACAGCAACGATACAACACTCCGGATCAGCCGTGATCCTTCCCAGGATAACATCTACTTTTCATTCGAAAACGGGATCGTTGATATCGCTCCTCTGCCCGAAGCATGGACCCTGCTCTTTTCTAAATACACAACCATGCTGGTTACCAATAAGGGAGAGAACTATCCCTACCTGGTGATGGGTGTTTTGCTTAATTCCAACGGAGTAACGGCCTCCCTTGACACCATTCACGATTTCATGGATATGGAGCTGGCCGATACCATTGACCTGGAACTTTCGAGTCGGACCGATGTGATTGGGTATGATTGGAAGTATTACAACTTCGACGCCGGATTATACACCATCGAGCCCGGGATGGCCTATGTTATCAGGGACCGGGATGGCTTCTACTATAAGCTTCGGTTTATTGATTTCTACAATAATACCGGAGAGAAGGGATATCCAAAATTCGAG
>JAUVKN010000326.1 GCA_030596245.1 Bacteroidia bacterium
GGAATCAGGTTTTTCTGGTCACCGTAAATCCCTTTACTGAAACGAATATCAAAATCTTCAAGCGGATCCCGGTTTGGTCGCCAGCACTGCTCTGCATTATAGGCTACTCCGTACCAGTCATGGGAAAAAAAGTGCGCACCCCCATCATCCCATACTGTGAAATAGACCCCGATGGTTCCTTTCTCATACCCTTCATTGATAAAATTCCGGATGTTTGTGGTGCTCATGCGGAAATCGGGGATCAGGCGGTTGGAGTTGAGCACACCGGGTGCAATGGTGAAATCAAACCCGGCATTGGTCAATGGATCGATAAACTCAGCGAAGGATTCTGACGGACTGTAATCCCATGCCCCCATCACAATATCTTTGGGTATCATCTCCAGGACCTCCGGATGCTCAAGTACAATATCCCCCCAGATAATGGTTCGTTTATCCAGTTTCCTGAGTACCGAATCGATCCGGGTCACATGGTCAGCATAGATCCGTGCCGGCCCAATGCTATCAGCTGCGCCTGTTAGTGCTCCCCGTGACAGGTCCCATGCCTCATCGCAATTGGGTGTAAAGAAGGGTGAACTGAATGCAGGTGCCATTTCACTGTAGATATCCTCCAGGAACTCAAGAGATGCAGGATTCAGGGGGTCGAGCATCCGCTCGGTGGCACCCAGGTGCCTGAACTGGGGAAGGCTCAGGATCTTTTCAAAATGGCCCAGTGACTGGAAATTCCCCACCAGGTCGATGTG
Source organism: Bacteroidia bacterium (assembly GCA_030596245.1). GTDB lineage: Bacteria > Bacteroidota > Bacteroidia > Bacteroidales. The sequence continues at coordinate 741 of JAUVKN010000326.1, forward strand.
GTAATCTGCAGCATATTCCGATAGTTCGCGAAATTCCCCGATGGAAATTCCACCATCAGAGGGTGCCAGATCGGGATACTTTTCTGTTTTCACTACATGTTCGATGTAAAATGACATGTTGTTGATCTTCATCTCAGCATACCGCCTGACCTGTTGTTTCAGATAGTCGTTTGTAGGAACGGGACCCCGGCTGATATCATCCATTACACATCTGAAGGCAATGGATGGCCAGTCACGGATGGTGACTGCAGGTACCTGCAAAGGATCAGGATTTCCCCTTAATAATTGCTTCAGGGACTGAACACCGTAAAAAGCCCCGGCCTGTGTATTTGCAACTATGTAGATGTTCTTCTTCTCAATTTTCAGTATATATCCTTCTTCTCCCAATTCAGATCCGGGAACAATTCCCCTCTTCCGGGCAATGTCAGAAAAGCGGTTGTCCATGTGAGGCAAACCGATCCAGATAACCGGATTCTTCTCATCACCTGCGGAGAGGTCCATTCCATACCGTTCAGAAAATGCTGTGGAGAGTTGGTCGATAACTATTTGCTCCGGGTTACCTTCCATTCCACTTATTCGAAGCGTAAATGTGGATCCGGAAGGGGTAAAATGGTCCTTCCCGATCTCTACCTCCTGAGGATAAGGTACCACAGGAATTCTGTCACCCACTGCGCCGAAATCTGTAACCAGATAATCTGTAGTTACCCGCTCTGCAATTGGAACCAATGCCAGGGAAGTAGCCTGTGGCAGCCACAAAAAAGCGAATAAAACGCATAAATTTGTTCCAAATCTCTCCATCCTGTTCATGTTCTGCCCTTAAACCATTTTTCCATAAGCCATTCAGCTGAAGAACGATATGCCGAATCCAGGTCAGGTACATCAGATTCGGATCCTCCCACATCAATGCCAAACAAGCCACTGTAACCAATCCGGTCAAGTGTTTCAAAAAACCGGTCCCAATGAATTTCACCCTCACCAATGGCAAGGTGCTCCACCTTCCCTCCCCTGTTATCGGACAGATGGATATAATCGATATGATCCTTCAGGCGGATCAGGGAGAGAGAGAGGTTGTCCTTCATAAAGAACTGGTTGGCCGTATCCAGGTTGAAACGAAGGTTATCCCGCTTTACCGCATCGGCAAAAAGCAGGTAGGCATCGGTGGAGTTCACCAGGGCACCATAACATGGATGAAGGTAATACATAAGATTTCGGCTGGAAGCAATGTCACAAACCTCGCGAAAGGTCTCCACCAAACCATGGTGGTATTTGTTCCAGTTGAGATCGGCAGGGAGGGTGGCAGCGGACAGGACCTCTTCGTCATAATGGCGCGTAACCGGGATTCCCCCGGGGAATTGCCAGGGCGGAATCGGAGCATTATCCAGTACAGCTTTGGCCCCAAGAGATTCAGCCACTTCACACCCCTTTTCAAAAAGTTGCAGATTTCTTTCACGCTCCTTCCCATCCGGGGAACTCAGTCCGGGCAACACCACGCAAAAAACCGGAATATTCAATCCCAGTCCATTAGCCCTGGTCCTGATCTGTTCCCGTTGGGCATACACTCCCTCCAGGTGCTCTTCCCGGATCCCCTCCAGCTCAATACTTTGAAAACCAAGATCCTTCAACTCATTCAGATGCCCAAGTGAGCCCTCTGCGTTGGGGGGATAGCCATGTTTCGTGATGAGATAGAGGTAACATGCTACAATATCCATATGAAAATCAGCCATGATCCAATCAATTAAACTGTCCAACGATCCCTATGATCCCTGCAACTGCCATTGCAATGGTAAAAAGGAGAATGACCCCCATGGTGGTATTTGATGTAACTCCAAGAGTATGATTTCCCATAATTGACTTTTTGTTGTAGATGTAGAGCATCAGAGCCAGCACCAGGGGTGTGACAATGGCTGCCATGGCCTGAGAGATGATCATGACCAGGACCGGGCGCCCGCCAAAGATTGGAACCACCAGTCCCAACAAAACACCAAACAATACCAGCAGACGACTGCTTCTGGATTTCATATTGCGGGGTTTATCGTTAAAATCCGCAAACAACCAGGGGGCCAGCAGGACAATGGGAAACAGTGATGAGAGTCCGGCTGCCACAATCCCACCCACAAAGATGGAGATGGCAAACCTGCCGGCCAGGGGTTCCATTAGTTTTACCATATCAATGGCATTGTCCACCTTCAGTCCAAGGGGATGTAGCGTCCCGGCTGCAGCAGCCATCACAGCCACACTGAGCAGGAACATCATGGAAACAGAGAAAATGGCATCACGGCGTTCAGCCTTCAAGTCACCCGTTCCCCATCCTTTCTCCTGCACCAGGATGGAGCGCACTACGTAGAGGATGGCCCCCATGGTTGTCCCCACCATTCCGGCCATGATCAGCATGGCATCCGAATCCGCTGGAATACTTGGGATCAATCCCTTAAGCACTTCTTTCGGTTCAGGGATCACCATGAACATGGTGAGCACAAAGCTCAGGCCCATGATCCCTACAAAAATGGCCAGGACTTTCTCAAATACCTTATGCCGACCGTTCCAAAACAGGTAATATAGGAGAGAGCCGAAAATCAGGGCAGTGATGATGGGATTGAATCCGTTGCCCGATTTTGTTAAGGGCCTGGACCACTCCTGAACCACCTGAGTCACCACCCCCATCACACCCATGCAACTGACCCATTCACTGATCAGAAGAGAGATCAGCACCAAAACTGTAACACCCACTCCGAAATATTTCCTGAAACTGGTCAGGATGGTCATGCCGGTAAGAGATGTATACCGTCCAAACAGCATGATCAGGACAAATGTAAAAACACAGGATAACAACAGGGGCCAGATAAGGGTCATTCCATAGGCTGCTCCTGAAGAAGCCATGGTGGTAATGCTGCCTGTTCCGATATTGTACCCGATCAGGAAAAGTCCGGGTGCAATGGACGCCAGAAATAATCCAAGTTTTTTATATGCGCTCATCTGTATAGTTTTATAAATTATTGAACATCGGAAGTAAAGGGTTGCCTCTCAAAGTAACTGGCTACACTGACTGCTGTATCGGAAGTGATCTACCACACCTCCCTGCCGGTTTCCGGTGAAGTGCCTCTGAGCCATTCAGGAATGCCTCCATCCACACTGTATTCCTCCCCATTGATCAGCACTCCTTCCATGACCAGGTGATCCATATAACTGATGTCAACCGCTGATGTGGCAGAACCGATCGTCACATCCCTGATGGTAATTGAATCCAGGTGCATCTGGGGAGAGCCTTTCAGATAGATCC
>JAUVKN010000130.1 GCA_030596245.1 Bacteroidia bacterium
AGTTTTCCAAACCCAAATCCACATGTCTGCTGGATGTGAACGGGGCGATCAGGGAATTTAAGAGCAGGAAGGATTTTGTGGAGCTATTTCCGGATCATCAGAAGAAAAAGATTAAACGACTGCTTAAAAAAAATCTGGTCAGGATCCAAAGTGCCTCCCCCGGTGATATGGTTTTGAACATGAATGAGGTGGCAAAACTTCTCAAAACCGGAGGTGTTCAATGATTCGGATTCTGTTGAGCTCCCTGTTGCTGATCTTTTGTCTGGTTCCATATGTTCGGGGACAGGAGAATGATGTGATCTTAAGTGGAGATTTCAATGACATACCGTTCACTGATTTTGTTGAACAAGTGGAAAAGCAAACGGGGGCCACTTTTTATTTCCTGGAAGATTGGGTAAAGGGAATCAGGGTAACCATTTCAGGGATGGAGATCTCCCTTCGACATACCCTGGATAAAACTTTGTTACCCACAGGTTTGACTTACTACCTGGATCCACACCTTCGTATTTATATTACCAATCAGGCGCCTTTGGTTACCAGGTTGCCTGACTATTCAGGAACTGGTGGAAACCTGATTGGTGGTTTTGATGATATTAGTGGGGAAGAGTTAACCACAACTGAGAGAAGATATATTGATGGCAGGAAGGCAGGGTTGCTTGAAACCATAAGGATAGGCAGTAGTGAGACTGGCTCCGGAGGGTCCAATGCGGTACTTCATGGGAAAATAACCGATATGGAGACCGGGGAACCTCTCATAGGTGCTACCATCTATTTTGAAGAGTTGAAAAAGGGCGCTGCCACCGATGTGGATGGAAGATTCAGTATCGTGGTAAGACCAGGAAAGTATACCGTAGGTTTCAATTGCATGGGCATGGAGTCCAGGCAGAATTACCTGGAAGTATATTCAGGAGGAGAGCTTTCCATATCCATGGAGAAAAGTTTGATTCCATTAAACGAAGTGGTCATCAAGGCTAACCGATATCACAATGTAAGAGGTACCCAGATGGGATTTGACCGTCTCAATTACAAAGTCATGAAGGAAGTTCCTGTGGTAATGGGTGAAAGGGATGTATTGAAGGTCGTACAGATGCTTCCTGGTGTGCAGAGCGTGGGAGAGGGAGCGTCCGGATTCAATGTAAGGGGCAGTGCAGCTGACCAGAACATGATTTATGTGAACAAGGTGCCGGTATACAACAGTTCACATCTTTTTGGATTCTTCACCTCCATTAGTCCGGATATTGTAAAGGACTTCACACTTTATAAAAGTAATTTACCAGCCAATTATGGGGGACGGCTTGCTTCCTTTTTTGATATCTCCACACGCCAGGGCAATATGAATGAGTTTACAGCACGTGGGGGCATTAGTCCGGTAACAGCACATTTGGCAGTGGAGGGTCCTGTTAAAAAGGAGAAAAGTGCTTTCGTTCTGAGTGCCCGGTCCACCTATTCTGACTGGATACTGAAACGGCTTGAGGACCCGGTTTTGAGGAATAGTGAAGCAGCATTTAATGACCTGGCTGGGGCCCTTACCTGGGAACCCGGGGATAAAACCCTCATTAAAGCATTTGGTTATATAAGCAATGACCGTTTCAAGCTGGGATCCAGTAACCAGTATGCTTACTCTAATGCTGGTGCATCCATAAATATGCGACATCGTTTTGGATCGAGAGTTACAGGAGATATGGCCCTGGTATACGGAGCTTATGATTTTCACAATATTGACCAGAATGTGACGGTTGAATCTTTCGAGCATGAATACCGCATTCGTCACTATGAGCTCAAGGCCGGTTTTACCTGGTTGTCACTGGGACGTCATAAAATTACCTATGGCGGAAACGCTATCCTTTACAACCTTGACCGGGGTACCGTTGAACCATATGGTCCCCATTCGTTAAGAGTACCGGTGGAGCTTGGAATAGACCATGGTATTGAAACCGCAGTGTATCTGGCAGATGAAATAACCCTCTTTCCGAAACTTACCATTTATGGCGGATTGCGATTTGCCTACTACATGTCGCTGGGACCCGAACAGTTAATGCTTTACCAGGAGGGTCAGCCACAGCGTCCTGGTAATGTGATTGATACACTTTTATTCGACCAGAATCAGGTGATAAAAACCTATTCAGGACTGGAACCAAGGCTGGCACTGAATTATTTGGTAGGGGAGAATAATTCATTGAAGCTTTCCTATAATAGAATGAGGCAGTTCCTTTTCATGTTAAGCAATACTGTTGCCATATCACCTACCGATCAGTGGAAACTTTGTGATTATCACATTGCCCCTCCATATATGGATCAGCTTTCCATGGGATATTACCAGGATTTCCCCGGGAAGCGTGTAAATACCTCGTTGGAGTTGTATCATAAATGGGGTTCAAATATAGTTGAATATCGTGATGGAGCTAATTTTCTTAGCACTCCCTATATTGAAACAGAGATTCTTCAGGGGAACCAGAAAGCGTATGGTTTGGAAGCAATGATCAAAAAGAATGGAGGTAAATTCAATGGATGGCTGGCCTACAGTTATTCCAGGTCCTTTATGCAGGTTGAGTCCCCCTTACCAGGTGAGAGTATTAATGAAGGAATGATTTATCCCTCCAATTATGACCGGCCCCATAACCTGAGCATGGTGTCCAACATTAAGATGAACAGGAGGCTCAGTTTCTCTGCCAACGTGGTCTATATCACTGGCAGGCCGGTGACCTATCCCATCTCGATATACTACCTGGAGGATATGCAGTACATTGAGTATTCCGATCGAAACAGTTACAGGATACCAGACTATTTCCGGTTAGACTTTTCCATAAATCTGGAAGGAAACCTGAGTGAAAGGAAGCTGTTTCACAGTTACTGGATGATAAACTTTTACAACTTAACAGGCAGGAGAAATGCCTACTCAGTCTTTTTCGAGAATGAAGATGGTGAGATTAACGGGTACAAGCTATCCATATTCGGACAGCCTGTGGTGACCCTCTCCTGGAATTTTAAACTGGGGAACTATGCAAGTGAATAGGTTTTTCATCTGGATCATTCTGCTGCTGCTTTGCGGTTCCTGTATCGATCCGTTCCAGCCTGTTATCAATGAAACCCAGGAGTCCCTTGTAATTAATGGAGTAATTACCGATCAGCCGGGGATTCACAAGGTCACCATCTCAATGTCCACACCCTATAATGAACCTTCCTTTGAGCCGATTTCGGGTTGTGTGGTCAGGGTGGAGGATGACCTGGGAGATATGGTCGTTTACACTGAGGCAAACCCGGGTGTTTACGAAACTTATCTGGATGCGTCCTTTCTGGCGATCAACAGATCTTACACTCTTTTTATCAACACTCCAGGTGGCCAGGAATACCAGTCATCCTACGATACATTGCTGGCCTGTCCATCCATCGACACCATATACTATGAAGTAGAGAGTCAGGGTACCTCGGATCCCAACGTGACCCACCATGGAATACAGTTTTTTTCAAATCTGACTGGTTCTGATGAAACTTCCAGGAATGTTCGGTGGCTGCTCGAAGAGACCTGGGAGTATGACGCGGCTGCTTATGCTACTCACATATGGTATGGAGGTCCGGTATTTCCCATCATGTCAGATACCCTCACCACCTGTTATATGTCAGATCCCATTCTTGGACTTTTCTCAGCTTCCACCAGGTATTTGACAGAAAACAGACTGGTGCACAATAAACTGAATTATGTTTCCGCTGAGACGCCAAGGCTCAAAGTACAATACAGCCTGCTGGTAAAACAGCATTCGTTGACCAATGAAATATATCATTATTGGGAGAGAATGGAATCACAGACAGCTGATGGAGGAGGGTTGTATGAGACCCAACCCTCCAGCATCATTGGTAATATCTATAACATTCACAATGCGGCGGAAAAGGTACTGGGATGTTTCTATGCCAGTCAGCAGAAGAGTAAACGACTGACGTTCAAGGCTGATTTTGATTTCATAGTACCACTATTTACCTGCGAGCTTGATACTGCAAATAGTGTGGATGAACTTGGGTCGTTATTTCCCTATTATCTCCACTCTATTGATCCGTTGGGAATGGGGGGGCCACCCTATTTATGGGGCTCAGAATCCTGCTTTAATTGTGTGTTAAAAGGCGGTACAAACAATAAACCTGATTACTGGTAGCGATGACACCCATGAGATCCATACATATCCTGTTGATGGCCATCGTTCTCTGTGCCGGTTCGAATTCCATGTGGGGCCAGTCTCCGTACGATCCCTATTTTTATCCGGATGCTTTCCTGATCAGGGATCACCTGGAAGTGTTCACCGATCGCTCCATTTATGTGGTGGAGGAGACCATTCATTTCAGAGCAGACCATCGCACGGATGGTGTAGCTGAGGCAGAGCCCTGGAGCACGGTCTTATATGTGGAACTGGTCACCTCTGGCGGAGATGTGGTTTCACAGGGAAAATATGCTTTATCTGCAGGAGAGTCTTCAGGATCCATTCATATTCCTGCAGGTACATTGACTGGAAACTATTATGTGAAATGCTACACCCGCTGGATGCGCAACTCCGGCCCCCGGTCATTTAGTTATATACCTGTGAAGGTTGTCAATCCATTCAATTTGGAGGTGGTCAATCATGCCGGCGGCGATCTGTCGGGGCAGACTACTACACGAAGAGAGTATATGACAGGCTACATGGAGTGTGCAATCGAAAGGCCATCTTATGGACAGGGTGAGGAAGTCAGGTTACTAATTTCAGGAAATTTGATGAATCGACTGCCACAACTCAGTTGTTGTCTTACGGTAGTCCCGGCCGGGGCGATTGATCTGGATCGCGGACAGATCAATTTTTATGGAAGCACCATAAATCCAGGCGATTACAGGGTAAATTATCTTCCTGACCTGAAAGGGGTTTCCCTGTCGGGCAGGGTAGTTGACGCTGGTCAGGGAACCCAACCGATCTCATCTGCAAACCTTTACTTCTCACTGTTGGGAGATAATCCCGATTATCTGGTCACCATCACCGATAAGCGCGGAAGGTTTGTGATCTCAACGCCTGACCGAACCGGGATCCAGGAGTTTTTTGTGGCTCCTGATCCTTCATTTTCAGGGGAGGCTGAAATACGGATCGATCAGGATTTTGATGAGAGTAAGATGCCATTGCCGGCAGCGAAATTTGCTTTGTCTTCACTGGAACATGAAGTCGCCACACAAATGGCGGTCCAGATGCAACTCTCAGCGGTCTTTGATACAGGAATCCCTGCAATCACATCACCTGCTGAGGATGCGTATAGGGGTAGGCCTGCTTTCTATGGTACTCCTGCTTTTTCTATTCTGATGGAAGATTTCGTGGCTTTGCCCACGCTGGAAGAGGTATTTATTAACCTGGTTCCCACTGTGGAAATCACTGTGAAAAGAGGCCAGAGGTCTTTGTGGGTTACAGGTCCCAATAGTGCCATCAATCTCTATCGACCACTGATCATGATCGATCATATTCCCGTATTTGATCAGCAGGCGGTACTGGGCATTAATCCAGAAAAGATACTGAAGGTGGACGTGATCAATGAAGTATATGTAAAAGGGAATATCGCTCATGGGGGGGTGATCAGCATCTTTTCCAGGAATGGAGATATGGCAGGCATTGACCTGGCGAAAAATTCTTATTTCTTTGATTATAAATTGATTAAAGCCCGGCAAATACAAAGTGTACCGGTATATGCTCTTGGTGACCATGTTCCTGATTTGCGCACCACTGTACTATGGTTGGATGATGTGCTGCTGGAAAGGGGATCTCCCTGTGAAATTTCATTCAATGCCCCTTCCACTCCCGGTGACTATGTGATCCTGATACGCGGGCTTGCCCACCAGGGTAGTGTGATTTCGGCTACCGCCCGTTTTTCTGTGTTTTAATTATTTTTTTAGATATCCGGTCTGTTCCAACATCCACCGAAAGGATATATACTCCGGCTGGCAGACCAGAGATATCTATACTTCCAGTGTAAATGTTGTTCCATCCTTCAATGATTCCTTGCCAGGCCCTTCGCCCGGTAAGGTCATGCAACACCACATTGGCTTGTCCGGCTGTTCCATCCCTGTGGTATTGGAGCTTTATGTTCAAACGCACTGTGGCTGGATTGGGAAATACATTCAGCTCTGTCTCCCATACAGGTTTATCCGGAATCAAAGTTACCAGATTCGAATTCTTCGGGGTATATGACTGCATGGCCATCCATTCACTTCCACCATCGGGGAAGCGTCCCAGTGAAATGTCTGTTACCTGGGGTCCGAATCGAATGGAGTCGATCCAGATGATATTGGAGCCGCTCATGGCAGTGAGACCAATGGATTCACCTCCCGAATTGAGTTTGAAATCCAGATGGAGCGGACCTTGCAGTACGTTCCCGTCTGCAAAGAGGACCAGGAAATCATGGGTTTTTATGGTAGTGGCTTCCTGATAACCAAAGGGAATCATCCATTTGGTGGGTTCTTCCAGCTCATCAGTCATATAGAAACCACCGAGGTCCACATCCATCTCCCCGGCATTATAGATCTCGATCCAGTCCGCATCTTCACCAAATTCATCCAGGAATGCTCCCTGATTGGATGCCATAAATTCATTGATATAGAGGTCAACATCCAGACCTTCATTTGAAACCTCAGTGGAGGTGCGTACAATGATCCCTTCAGTGGGATGAAATGACAGTGAACTCCCTTCGTATAACGCAGTATCTCCACTGTTTACTTTAATCACTTCCCACTGTTTGAACCGGTAACCAGGCGTGGTGTGAAATTCCAGGTTTAATTCCACCCCGGCACTGTATACTCCTCTCATACCGTCAGGGGGAATGGAAACACCATTGGCCATGATATGACCCGAACTATCCTGAGGCTCAATCTCTAAATGAATATCATTTTCCAGAGAGAAGAAGTTGCGCATATTTTGCCTCACAAGGTCTGGGCGCTGGGTTGCAAACTGCCTCAGTTGATCCACCCAGAAATCCCACTCATCCATGGAAGGTGGTCGGTTCCAGCGCTCAATGTGGGCAGGAAAAATATCAGCCAGCCTGTAATAGAATGAGTCAATGACATGATTGACCCTCTCTCCACTCAATGTGGTATTCAGGTGCATCAGGTACTGCTGAATGAACCTGTCCCTGAAGCCATTGTTTTCTAAGAGCCTTCGAATTAACAAAGTTGACCAGGCAGGATTGGGCCATTCGTCGGAATCGCTGGCTGTTGAAAAGGTAAACATATCAATAGAGGGATCGAAATCATAGATTCCCATTGTAAAATCAAGGTCAAATAGAATCCAGCGCCATTTTGTGCCATTCAGCCTGTCCCTCCAGTACTTCTGGTTGTTTCCCGGCCAGTCCCGGTTGGCAAAAAACAGATGCATACAAAGGTAATTTGTATAGGAGCCGATGTCAATCCAGTCAGCGACCACCTGGAAATTTTCATTACTTGTAAGGGAATTGTTCATCAGATAATTTTGCAGGCTGTCATAGCCATCATAGGAACCTGCAAATACCTCATTCCTGTTTTTTATGAAGTCAAGGTTCTCAACCGGGATTCCGTAATTTGAGGTTACCCAGTGCTCATTCACTTTCTCACGGAGATTATGGATGCCCCAGTATTCACCATTTAAGAGTACCTGGACCGGTTCATAGGCCTGACCGTCCACATCCATTCCGGGTGATGCTACTGCCTGGATCATGGCATCACGGAAAAAGGAGTATTGAAAATCATTGCCCGAGTTCCGGAGGATCAGTCCTTTGAAATTATCGGCCTCCTTCTTACTAAAAAAGGGGTAGTTAATATTGTTGTTTCCATAACGGCTCCTGGCAAAAAAGGCCAGGGATTTCATGGGATTCTGCCGGCTGCAGCCACCATGGATTTTTGTGCCTCCATCCTGTTGCAACTGCCTGGTTCCTTGCAGGTTAAAATATTCCAGGCTGAGGGGGCGTTCCCAGTCCTGGTTCCAGTTTTTCGGATCCTCACTGCAATAACCCGGAATCCCATTGGTGCCCTCCACATAGATACCGTTCATATCATCCCAGAGGTGGGTCGGATCTGTGACCAGGGAAACCACAGGAAGTGTAAAACCATTTCCGATGATGTAGGAGGAGGTTGCAATGTCACCGGGTGCAAAACCATCCATCCAGAGACGTGCCCGAACCACCGTGTTTTCCGTGACCGTGAAAGGGGAGGAGTAAATGGGATCGGACAGATCAGGAGGAGATCCGTCCAGGCTATAGCGTATGGTCCCGGCGTGTTCCGGTATCAAACTTACCTGTATTGGGCTGCTATAGAGGGCGGAAGGGGGATCAAATGTGACACCACCGGCCACCAGAAATCCCGATCCGCTGTCATTGCGTTCACCGGGTGTTGGGACCCCGAAGTAGACCCCGGAGCCATCCTGCGAAGATCCAAAAGATATATTTTCATACATCCTTGGGAAGGAGAGTGAATCGTATAGTTCTCCTGTAGATTTATGGATGAACAGTGATTCTCCTGTAACTGCAAGTTTAAAATTGGTGTGGCTGCCATCTATTGTGTCATTGGTGCCATCGGCCCATACCAGATGGTAAGTACCTGGAATAATGTATGTTTTGTCAGGAAACCTCCACTTCAGCGGATCATCCACATCGTCAGAGAGATAATAATCGGAAAGATCCAACGTGTAGGGTGTTCCATTATAAATTTCGATCCAGTCACCCGGCTCTTCAATAACCGGATTGAAGGCCCCGGTGCTATTTACTGCCATCACCTCACTGAAGAGAAGTTGTGCCTGAAGGGGTCCCGCTGCGAGAAGAACTATACAAATAAGCGATAGATTGTGGGTGCGTCTCATTGGATGGAATGGGCAAAGTAAATAAAAATGGAGAAAGAAGTATCAAATTTCAATAACTTTGGGGCCTCAATTCGGAACCATGGGCAGGCAAATGGAAGATTATCCATTAAAAGATTTTTACAGTGATATCTATACTTCCTATGACCGGGTGAATAGGATCTTTACATTCGGAAGGGATCTCAAATGGAGAAGGAGGGCTGCATCGGAGTGCCTTGATCCTGATCCTGACAAAGTGTTGGATGTTTGTACCGGGACCGGTGATTTTATCCTGGAGGTAGCCAGTCAGGGTAGAGAAGGTATCTCACTTACCGGTTATGATTTTAGTAAAACCATGCTGCAGGAGGCACGCCGAAAGCAGCAGCTGATGCAAGAAAGGAACAGTGCTCCTCCCGTTGAATTTGTGGAGGGTGATGTGGGTGCCATGCCCTTTGAGGATGATCATTTTGATGCCATGGGGATCACCTTTGGGATCAGGAACCTGGTGTATCAGAACTCAAAAGCCAGCCAGCATCTTTCCGAAATGTACCGGGTGCTTCGCCCGGGCGGACATCTGGTGATACTTGAAAGCAGCAGGCCGGACAGTGCCATCTGGCGTTTTTTCAATAGCATCTACCTTCAATTCATCCTCCCTTACCTGGGGGGGGTGATCTCGGGTAATCTGAAGGCGTACAGGTACCTGGCGAGCTCTTCCAGAAACTATTACTCCATCGGTGAGATGGGCCAAATTCTGGAAGAGGCAGGATTCATGATTGGTAAAAGCGAGCCACTCTTCCTAGGATCGGTGATGCTGGTGGTTGCAGTAAAGAATTGACGGAATATGTATCTTTGGACAAAGTGTTTCAATAGATGAGCATTGAGGAGTTAAATAAAATTTGCAAAGGCACATTCATTGACCTGCTGAATATTGAATTCACAGGGTATACCGACACAACAGTGGAGGCATCCATGACAATTACTCCGGACCTCTATCAGCCCATGGGTGTGGTCCATGGTGGTGCCCTTATCTCCCTGGCAGAAACAGTCGGTAGTGCAGGCTCAATTTTGCAGGTGGATCCCGAACGATTCAATGTGCTAGGTTCGACAGTGAATAGTCAGCACCTCGCCCCGATCGGGGAAGGCACTTTGTATGCTGTGGGCAAACTGGTTGTCAAAAGTGATTTTAAACATGTGTGGGATGTGGAAATAAAGGATGAGCAAGGCAAACTTATTTCCATCAGCCGTGTTACTAATAGTGTTAAACCAAGAAAACAGAAAGCTTCACGCTGAGCGAATACAATGAACGAGGGTCTCATAAAAATTCACAATCCACCCTCATCAACCACTTCGGGGTTCACAATCAAATCCGTTACGCTTGCAGTTGCAGTCGCTATTGTCGCTAGACTAAGGAACACACAGAGTAGCACAATACCCGCATGCTGTACAAAACGTCTATAGTCCTTTATCAT
>JAUVKN010000198.1 GCA_030596245.1 Bacteroidia bacterium
ACAGAGCGTATAGTCTCCATTTCGCGCTTGTACATTTTTATCTTGTAAGCGTCATCAGCCTGAATGGAGATCAACTTGTCGATCTTCTGTTGTTGTTGCTGCATCTCGATCTGGATCTCCAGATTGTCAGTTTCGAGAGAGTCATATTGAAAATAGATACCTCTCAACTCGCCTTCCAGTGAATCACGCTCAATCCGGAAATACTCAGTTTTCTCAGCCAGGTCGGCCGAAACAACATTCAGATTTTTCCTGGTATCAAGCAATAAATAGACAGCTACGGCCAACACTACAACAAGCAAACCAAGCACACCATATAAAACTCCAACGTTTGATTTCTTTTCTACCATGATGATCGATTTAATATTTCACAAAGATACACATTACTGCGAAGGTTTCGAGGTCACTTCTTCAATGGTAATAATGTTATTTACAATGGCATAAACAGTAAGCCCGGAAACAGATTTGATCCCAAGTTTACCAATGATGTTTTTACGATGAGTGGTTATTGTATGGGTGGAAAGGAAAAGCTCTTCGGCAATCTGTCTGTTGGTAAGTCCCATGGAAACCAATCGGACGATGGTTATTTCCCGCTGTGTAAGATCCCGGGACCGATCTCTTCCTGAATCCAGGGAATGGAGTTTAAGGAGAAGCATGATCTTCTGGACGATCTCATCCTTTCCTTCTGACAATGAGATGGAAGCATGTGCCTCATTAATTTCCTCTTTGGATGGAGACTGTTTGAGGAGGATGGTTTTTTCGAGCAGGCCCGCTTCTGATAAAAACAGATCGGTGGAATGGTTGAACAATGATTGACTGATCACCAGGAATTCGACACCATGTTTTTTATTGTATTGAATAAACGGATCAACAGCATCGAACTCTCTGATCACCCTGACACCGTGAATGTGGTTCAGAAGAGAGACCATTCCTTTTCTGATCAGGTAAGAATCGATGACCAGTATGAATTGCCCCATACTCATGTTGAATCATTTTTGTGCAGCAATTCCCGCTCAAGCTCTAAAACTCTAGGAATCAGTACCTTATCTTCCATATTGGCATGATCTACCAGATCCTTCACCAGTGCAGCAAGTTCATTAAGCACCTGAATGCACAATTGAAAATCTTCAGATGGAGGCAAGTATTTGATAATCAATCTAGAGAGGTTCTCAAGGCTGGTCTCGAGTCGGTCATGTTCCTTTTCGAATTCGCTGATGGAGTAAGTATGAAGCTTTTCAATGAATGCCGGGTCAGGATGATCCCGGGTTGATTGTTCTTCAAGTTCCAGAATATAGGGAAGAACGTTCTGTTCCTCTTTGGAGATATGCCCCAGAAACTCTTTTTTGTAATCATTGAAAAAACCGGTAACCAGGTTTACCTCCTTGTCTGAAAAGTTTGACTGATCCAGCAGGTGATGGATCTTTACTTCCACCTGGGGAAGGGCAGTCATCACATAATAGCTGTGGGTGCTGTAGAGGTATTTCACCACAGTACCCAGCGAAAAACGAGACAAACCTTCTCCTGGAACATAATCATCATCCAGGTAAGAGTTGGCTATTTCCAGGAAAAAATCAGTATTAACCTGATGGGTAGAACACACCTCTTCCACGCTCATCTCCCCAAAACCCAACTTCAGGTTGAACCGCGGAAAGAGGGGCAACAGCTGGTGATTTTCAAGCACCGCCTGACACATATGCATATTTCTGGTAATCATCTTATTTTTTATGAGGTTCTATGTCCGATTCTTTGATGCCATATTTCTCATCTTCTTCCTGATTTCCCAAGGGCTCCACATGAACCATAATATCGTAGATGTTCTTCAGATTTGATTTGATGCTCTTTTCCACATTCCTGGCAATATCGTGGGCCTCTTTCACAGAAAGATCGGGCTCTACCTCGATGTCCAGGTTTACCATATAATGGTTACCAATCTTGCGGGCACGAACCCGGTGAGGATTGTGTGCCCCTTCCACGCTATTAACAGCATCAAACAGTTTGTTGTATACATCTGTATTATCAATGCCATCCATCAGGTCGATGTTGGATTTCATGAATATCTTAAATGCCTGGTACATAATGAATGCGCTAATAGTAAGGGCAATAAGGCGATCAATAAGGGGTTCCTGTAAAAGGATGGTAAAGAGCAGGCTTCCCAAAACGCTGAAAGAGATCAGGATGTCGTTGCGCATATTTTTGGCATTGGCAATGAGCATGGGGCTTTCCACCTTTTGGCCCGTCCTGAAAAGAACCAGGGTTAGTGCCAGTTTTCCAAAGATGGAGATGATGGTTACCCAGATAGCCAACGTTGATGGTGTAACCATTACAGAACCTTCCGCCAGGATTCTGATGGTTGAATACCCCAACTGGGCCCCTGCAAAAAAGATAACAAAGGAGAGCACTTTGGTTGCCACTGTATCGGCCTTATTATACCCGTATGGAAATTTAACGTTGGGGGGTCGGGCAATGATCCTTGCAGCAATCAATACCACCAGCGAAGAGACTATATCAGTTGAGGAATCAATGCCATCCGCAATAACGGCATAACTTCCCGACAGAAAACCGACGATAAGCTTAAATGCTGCCAGCAGACCATTACCGACAATGGCCCACCAGGAGGCCCGAATGATCTTTTTTTCCCGTCTCATATTCAAATTGAAGGGTAACATGGCTAATACTAAAATCATGAACCAACAAGCGTTCAATCTCCTTATGGATGCTTTTTACTTCGCTCAGCTTCAAATCGTTTTTCAGTTCCACATGGGCCTCAAGGTGGATCTCACTGTCGGTGAGCATCCACGAATGGACGTGGTGTATATTTTGAACTTCGAACACCTGCTCAACACGCTGCTTCACTTTGGACAGGTCAAGTTGATCGGGAGTTGACTGCATCAGGATATTCACAGACCCCTTCAGGATCACAAAACCCTCACGAATGATATAGATGGAGATCAGCAGGGTAATCACAG
Organism: Bacteroidia bacterium; assembly: GCA_030596245.1. Taxonomy (GTDB): domain Bacteria; phylum Bacteroidota; class Bacteroidia; order Bacteroidales. The sequence goes on from JAUVKN010000198.1 coordinate 2,964, forward strand.
GATCGATCCAGTATATTTTGAAGATCTGCATTAGAATTCCCCCGATGATCACAACCAACGAGGAGAGGCTGTCACCGATCAGGTGAACATAAGCAGCCCTGACATTGATACTTTTATGGACATCTTTTTTAAGGATGATGAGGGCATAAAGGTTGGCAAGCAGACCGATCATAGCCACTATTAGCATGATCAGGGAGTTGATGGGCCTTGGGTCATTCCAACGATCATAGGCCTCCCGGAGAAGAAAAACACTTATGACGATCAGAATGACCGCGTTGAGCAGTGCAGCCAGGATCTCCAACCGTTTGTATCCGAAAGTCTTTTTTGGGTTGGCTTCCCTTCTCCCAATGATGGTAGCCAAATAGGCAATAAAAGTGGCAAAGGTGTCACTCAGATTATGCAGGGCATCGGAAAGTAGGGCCAGACTACCCGAGAGAATACCTCCGGCAACTTCCACCACAGTAATCACCAGATTAAGCAAAGTGGCAGCCAACAGGTTTTTTTCATTCACCGGATGATGGTGATGATTTTTGCGTTTATGGTTATGCTTGGATTCGGACATCTCAGATAAAAAGCAGTAGACTAAGTGCCATGACAGCCATCCCGGCTAAAAAACCGTATACAGAATGGTGAGGCAGACCATATTCCCTGGCGGTGGGAAGCAATTCATCTATGGAGATGAACACCATGATCCCTGCCACGCTGGCAAAAATAATACCAAATAGTGTATCATTCAGGAAGGGCATCAGGATAAAATAGGCCAACAGCGCTCCAACGGGCTCTGCCAATCCTGATAAAAAGGAGAGGAAAAATCCCTTTTTTTTACTTCCGGTCCCGTAAGAGATGGGTACCGATACAGCAATACCTTCAGGAATGTTGTGAATGGCAATGGCCACCGCGATGGGAATGGCAATGGATGTATCCGATAAGCCTGCTATAAATGTGGCGATCCCTTCCGGGAAATTATGAATGGCAATGGCCAGTGCTGTAAACATACCCATCCTGACCAGTTTTTGATCCTTTTTTTTGTCCTTGGAGACATCTTCTACCCTCTTGATTTCGTGTGGATTCTCAAAAGCGGGAATAAGGCGGTCGATAAGAGCAATGATCAGGATACCAGCAAAAAAAGCAAGAACCGTATACCAGGTGGCAATTTTTTCACCGAGCTCAGGGATCAATGCCTCTTTAGCCTTCTGAAGGATCTCAACGAAAGAGACATATACCATTACCCCGGCAGAGAAGCCCAGACTTACAGAGAGGAAACGGGTGTTGGTGGTCTTCGTAAAAAAAGCCAGGGCACTCCCGATACCCGTGGATAGTCCGGCAAACAAGGTGAGTCCAAATGCGAACCAGAAATTTCCCAATTCCATATAAGCTACTTTATATTGGCTTTTCTACCTTTTTTAGGGGCCTTTGGGATGGGTTCCTGTGAAAAATATTTTGGATATCTCTTGGTAAGGATAATCATTAACACTCCCGCCAGTATGAATGGAAGGCTGAGCAATTGACCCATGTTGAACTGCATCCCGGCTTCGAAGGCCACCTGGTCGTTTTTCACAAATTCAATGAAAAAACGTGCAGTAAAAAGCAAAATCATGAATACCCCGAAAATGAACCCATCCCTCACCTTCATATGACGTTTCCGGTAGAATAAAAACAGTATGAAAAAGATTGCGATGTAACTAAGCGCTTCATAAAGCTGAGTGGGGTGACACGGAACCGTAGCCAGCAGCTCACCGGTGTTTGAATCGTACAGTTTATCCCTCACAAATTCAATGCCCCAGGGCAGTTCTGTGGGCAAGCCATAGATCTCTGAGTTAAACAGATTCCCCAGGCGGATAAATGCACCCCCCAATGCAACGACGATGACAATACGGTCGATAAGCCATAGATAGGAGAGTTTATGTTTTCGAATGTATAACCAAAGAGACAACGGGATGCCAATAGCCGCACCGTGACTGGCCAATCCTCCTTTCCAAATCTTAAGGATCTCAATGGGGTTTTTCAGAAAATATTCGGGTTCATAGAAGAAGCAATGTCCCAGACGGGCTCCAATTACCGTACCCACAGCAATATAGATCAACAATTCATCCAGCATTTCGGAAGTGAGCCTCTCTGTGGCAAGAAAGCGGGTAAACACAATGTATCCGGAAAGAAAAGCGGAGGCAAACAGCAATCCATACCAGCGGATGCTCAATTGGCCGATGCTGAAAATCTCAGGATCAACATTCCAGGTGATGGCGTTCATTATCATGACAACGCGTGGATTTACAGATTAAACTACAAATATAATATCATTCCGGGGGTTTCAACTGAAGCATATATCTTTGTATGTTTGCATAAAATTGTAAAAAAAGTGTCGTATCGATATATATACCTTCTGATGCTTGCTTTGCTTTGCTGGAACTGTGCCCAGCAAGGATCTCCTGCGGGTGGTCCGAGGGATGAAGATCCTCCCAGGGTTGTGGAGAGTGAACCCCCAAACTACTCTACCCGGTTCGAAGCCAAAAAGATCCTTATCAGTTTCGATGAATACATCGTACTGGATAACGTCAATCAGGAACTTATCGTATCACCCCCCATGAAGGAAAAACCTGAGGTCAAACTCAGAAATAAGACCCTGGTGATCCAGTTTGAAGAGACCCTGAAGGAAAACACCACCTATACTTTCAATTTTGGCAGCGCCATCAAAGATCTCCATGAAGGGAATAAATTACTCAATTTTGAATATGTTTTTTCGACGGGTGATGTACTCGATTCCCTTTCGGTGAAGGGAACCCTTAAGTATGCTAAAGATCTTTCTGTTCCTGAAGAACCGATCTCGATCTTGCTTTATGAAGATCTGAGAGATTCGGTTCCCCTGCTCGATATACCGCTCTTTGTGGGCAGATCTGATGACAGTGGAATTTTCAGCGTCAACAACCTGCGTCCCGATACCTTTAAAATATTCGCCCTGAAAGACGGAAACAACAATCTCCTGTTTGATCTGCCCACAGAAGAGATTGCCTTTCTGGATACCTGCTTAATTGTCAATGCCGAGTTTGCCAGGTTACTCCTGATAGAAGCCGGACTTCATGATACCATCATGCTGGATACAGTAGTGAAAGTTGATATGCCTGCGGACACCTCGGACAGGTCGGAAATTGCATCAGACAGCATCATAGAAAGCGGACCGGACCTCAATTCCATTTATATAGACATGTTGTTATTTACAGAGGAGACAGAGATCCAATACATTACCGATTATTCGAGGGAAGAGAGGAGAAAGATCCAGATGGTATTTGCCAAACCGTTGACCGACACATTCCTCTACAGGCCTATTTTGTCAGTCACCGAAACACCCATAGATCTGTTGGAGTATTTCTCTCCGGGCAGGGACAGCCTGACCCTTTGGATCAGGGATTCCATAGATTATAAAAAGGATACCCTCAGGATGGAGTTGAAATTTACTGTGAAAGATACGACCAATCAATTTGTTACAAGGAGTGATACGTTGTTATTTTCATTCCGGGAGAAAAGCACCAAAAGAAAAAAAGAAGATCCAGAGGAACAACAACCGGAAAAACTGAAGGTTTCAACCATTCGCAAGGGCGGGGAGATCGACCTACACAGGAAACTCCCCTTAGATCTTAACCTGCCATTGCTGGCAATCAGGGATTCTTTGATCAGTTTTTATCACATCCCGGATTCAGTGGAAAAAGCGGAACCATTTCAGGTTTTTCCCGACACTTTATTGTTGAACAGGGGTTGGATTTCGGCTGACTGGAAATCGACTGCTCAGTATAGAATGATCCTCTATCCGGGAGCCATTGTAAGTATCTATCCGCTGGAGCATGACACCCTTGATATTACGTTTAAAACACGAGACATCGAATATTATGGACAGATTCTGCTGAACCTGGAAAATGTTGGGAACCGGGTACTGGTTCAGCTGATAAATAAGAAAAAGGTGATCCGTGAACGGGAGGTTGATGCTTCAGGATTAATTACCTTCAGCTATCTGGTACCGGAAGATTACAGCATTAAGGTAATTCATGATCTGAACGGGAACGGGAAATGGGATACTGGAAATTACATGGATAAAATACAACCCGAACCAGTGGAGTTCCTTCCGAAGAGTATCACAGTACGGTCCAATTGGGACCATGATGTGACCATGATGCTTGAAAAATAGATTTATTCCCTGGCCTAACTATCGAGACGTTTCCAGATCAATGCAGCGGCTCCCAGTACGGCGATATTCTTTTTCAAGAGGGCAGAGGGAACAATATCAATCTTGTCACGGTAAATGGGAAAAAGGTGCTCTTCCATGCTCTTTTTGGCAGGATCGATGATCCATTTCCCCGCCTTGGCCAGTCCCCCGAACAGGAATATTTTTGAAGGACTAATGTGTGCCACTGAATCGGCCAGGCATCTGCCCAGCAGGAAGCCGGTTCTTTCAAAAGCTTTGATGGCAATGGGATCACCCGATTCAGCCAGGGAGGTGATTATTTTTGGTTTCAGTTTAGAAAAAGGAATCTTGCGAAAGGCACTTTCCACGTTCTCTTCAGCAAGAAGCTCAAAGATGGTACGTTTAATACCTGTTGCAGAAACATAAGTTTCCATGCAGCCCCTTTTGCCACAACCACATTGCCGGCCATCGGCCACGGCTCTTACATGGCCCAGTTCTCCGGCAAAACCATCGCTTCCATAGACTATATCTCCATTAACGACCAGCCCACTTCCCAATCCGGTTCCCAGGGTAATCATAATAAAGTTTTTAAGTCCGACGGCATCACCAAATAGCATTTCTCCGAGGGCGGCAGCATTGGCATCGTTGGTAACTACAGTGGGAACATGAAACTGGTTCTCCATGAGTTTCACAAATTCAATTTTTCCTTTCCAGGCCAGGTTTGGTGAATTCTCGATGGAACCGGAGTAGTAATTTCCATTGGGAGCTCCCACACCTATTCC
>JAUVKN010000092.1 GCA_030596245.1 Bacteroidia bacterium
GTCGAACTTACCCGTCCATGCGCCGAATGGAACTCGGGAAGTTTCTCAATCCTGAACTGATTTAACTTTGCACATTTGGCCAGTCCATCAGGATCCCCTTGACGATCCCTTCCAAACCGATTATCGTAGCCCACCAGCAATATCTCTACTCCCAACCTGTTCACAAGGGACTCCTGAACAAAGTCACATGCTGTAAGGAATGCAACCTCATTATGAAATGGCACAATAATCAACTGGTCGATTCCACTGCGTTCCAACTCTCTGATTTTCTCCTCACGGTTATTCACCAGTTTAAAATTGTGTGTCTCCCGGTTTAGGACAATCCTCGGATGAGGCCACAGGGTTACCACCACCGATTCCCCTCCATACTGTAAAGCCAGGGCCTTCAGATGGTCCAGGATAAACCTGTGCCCTGTATGAACCCCATCAAAAATTCCAATGGTGGCCACCGGCCGTTTCAGGGAGATGGATTCATGAATTAACGATATATTCATGCTTGGTGCATAACAGATGGTGAATTAATCCCCAAATTTAATAATTTTAAGCAGCGTTAATGAATGATCTCGATCTCATACAAAAAGATCCCTGGCTGAAGCCCTTCCGGTCCACCATTGAGCGGCGTCAGCAGAAAACAGTAGCCAGAGAAAAAGAGTTGGCCGGAGAAAGCAGCCTGCAGTCTTTTGCCAGCGGTCACCTCTATTTTGGGCTTCACAAAACCGGCGATGGCTGGATTATGCGTGAATGGGCACCCAACGCCCGGGAGATTTTCCTGGTTGGCACATTCAACGATTGGCAGGTAAGGGATGATTTTCGTTTTGCAAAAATTGAGCATGGAAATTGGGAGTTTCGTTTTAAAATGGGTACAATCTCCCATAAAGACCGGTATAAACTATTGATTCGGTGGGAAGGTGGAGAGGGGGAACGCATTCCGGCCTGGTGCAACAGGGTGGTGCAGGATCAGGAGACAAAAGTGTTTGATGCCCAGGTATGGATCCCGGATATATCCTCCTATGAATGGAAACATTCCCTTCCGGATCTGTCAGAGTTGCAACCTCTGATCTACGAAGCACATATCGGTATGGCCACTGAGGAGTACCGTGTAGGGACCTACTCAGAGTTCAGGGAGAAAGTACTACCCCACATTGTGCGTGGAGGTTACAATACTCTTCAACTCATGGCCATCCAGGAACACCCCTATTACGGTTCTTTCGGATACCATGTATCCAACTTTTTTGCTCCCAGTTCCAGGTTCGGGACACCTGAGGAGTTAAAAGAACTCATTGATGAGGCACATAAACATGGTCTGGCCGTGATCATGGATATCGTGCATTCTCACGCGGTTAAAAATGAGTTGGAGGGCCTTGGCCGGTTTGACGGTGATCCTGCACAATTCTTTCATGGAGATCACAGGCGGGAACATGTAGCCTGGGATTCGCTCTGTTTTGACTATGGCAAAAATGAGGTGTCACATTTCCTTCTTTCCAACGTAAACTATTGGCTCACCGAATTCAGGTTTGACGGATTCAGATTCGACGGGGTCACCAGTATGTTGTACTATGACCATGGACTGGAACGGGATTTCACCAGTTATGATTTCTATTTTGACGGGGGACAGGACGAAGATGCCATCACATACCTCTCACTGGCCAACAAAATGATGCAGGAGATCAGACCGGGAGCCATTTCCATTGCAGAGGATATGAGTGGGTATCCGGGACTGGCAGTACCTGTTAAACATGGTGGGATTGGATTTAATTTTCGCCTGGCCATGGGAACCCCTGATTACTGGATCAAAACCATCAAAGAGCGATCGGATGAAGGGTGGAACATGCAGGAGATTTTCCACGAACTGACTTCCAAAAGGGCCGATGAAAAAACCATTGGATATGCCGAATCCCATGATCAGGCACTGGTGGGAGATAAAACAATTGTGTTCAGGTTGATCGACCAGGAGATGTATTGGCACATGAAAAAAGATTCCGGCAACCTGGTGGTGGACCGGGGAATGGCCCTGCACAAGATGATCCGACTGATCACTGCAGCCACTGCAGGCAACGGGTACCTTAATTTCATGGGCAATGAGTTTGGTCACCCCGAATGGATTGATTTTCCAAGGGAAGGGAATGACTGGTCTTACCAGTACGCCCGGCGCCAGTGGAGCCTCATTAAAAACCGTGATCTCAGATATCACTTCCTTTCAGATTTCGACATGGAAATGATCAGGTTGATTGTGCAACACGGCATCTACAGCGGCTATTGTAATCATGTGAAATCCGACCAGCATGATCTTGTCATTGCTTTCGAACGGCACGGATTGTTGTTCGTATTTAATTTCCACCCGGAAAACTCCTATACCGATTACGGACTGGCCGTAGATGCTGGTAAGTACAAAACGCTACTCTGTTCGGACCAACTCGAATTTGGCGGTTTTAATCGATTTGACACTGGTATGATCCATCGCTCCATGGTTGAGCACTCTTTTGGGTTGAAACACAACCTGAAGCTTTACCTTCCGTCAAGAACGGCTATAGTATTATTGCGCCAGGATATCCCGAGGATCAGATAACACGATAGTTAACTGCAGGTACCAAAAATTACATTAGATCCATCGCACCAGTGGGAAATCCATCCGGTGGGGAATTGATCTGTGTTTTGGGAAGATTCGGAGCCCTATATCGAACAATCCGGTTTCATCCACCCTCTGCACGAAAGTATATTCAGCGATTGAACCTTCACTTTTGGTACATTCAAATTCCTGGGTGCCCCTGAATACTGATTGTTCATGCCCTCCAGCAGTTTTGGTGTGGACCATCTCTACTCCGATCTCACCGGCAGACAATCCATTCACATCAAGTACCACCCGACCTGTATAGGTTTTTCCAACCTTAAACTCTTCACGGATCACATCCGGGATATCATATTCAAGTACTTTGATATTTTTCCAATGCGTGAGGATCCTGTGTTTCCACCGGGCCAACTCTTTGGGCATCTGGTAATCCCTCTCCCTGAGCTTTAACGATCGTTCATACAGCTTCATGTAAAACCTGTCGATATAATCACGAAGCATTCGGTTCATGGTGAATTCAGGAGCTACATGGGCAATGGTATTGCGAATCATTCCCACCCAATCCTCAGGAATATCATTTCCATTTCGTCGGTAAAATTTCTCCGTAATGTCATTTTCCAGGAGTGTATAAATACGCTCCGCATCCAATTCATCCTGTAATTCCTGATTGCCAAAGGATCGTTCGATGGGCAGTGCCCAACCCGCATCTTCACGGTACCCCTCTGCCCACCATCCATCCAACACACTGAAATGCATGGTTCCGTTCATCACAGCCTTTTCACCGCTTGTACCTGATGCTTCAAGTGGACGGGTGGGTGTATTCATCCAGATATCCACACCCCTGACCAGCATCTTTGCCAGTTGAATATCATAGTTCTGCAGGAACACGATCTTTCCTATAAATTCGGGCCTCTTGGAAATACCCACGATCATTTTGATCAGGTCCTGTCCGGGAATATCCCTGGGGTGGGCCTTTCCGGCAAAAACAAACTGAACCGGTTTTTCAGGATTATTCACAATCCTGGCCAGACGATCCAGGTCCCTGAAAAGCAGGTGTGCACGTTTGTAGGTTGCAAATCTTCGGGCAAACCCGATGGTGAGTGCATCTTTATTGAGGGCTGTTGAGATCTCCAACATCTGTCCGGGATTGTCCATCATCCGCATGGATACTACAGAAAGTCGATCCTTGATATGGTTGATCAGTTCCTCTCTTTCCTCTGATTTCAGGTCCCAGATCTCACGATCGGGAACCAGTTTGATCCTGTCCCACATAATCCGGTCTTCCTGCCTGGAATAGCAATCCTCACCAAACCTCTTTTCGTACAGTTTTTTCCATTTCGGTCCCAGCCATGTTGGTAAATGTACTCCGTTGGTCACAAATCCTACATGCAGCTCATCAGCCAGGTACCCAGGCCAGAGTCCGGTGAACAAATCCCGTGAAACCTGTCCGTGCAGCTTGCTAACGCCATTGACCTCCTGGGAAAGTTTTACCGCCAGTATACTCATGGAAAACTTCTCATCCATGTGGTTAGGATGGTATCTTCCCAGATTCATGAATTGATTCCAGGTGATCTGTAGTCGTTCGGGGTAGTGAGCGATATATGTGCGAAGCAGGTCCTCCTCGAATGAATCGTGTCCGGCAGGAACTGGAGTATGAGTGGTAAAGAGGCTCGATCCGCGAACCACCTCCATGGCCTCCGGATATGTCATGTTCTCTCTGTGTATATATTCCTGCAACCTCTCGAGACTTGTGAAGGCCGCATGTCCCTCATTACAATGATACAGATCGGTATCCAGACCAATGCTCCTTAATGCCCTGATACCCCCAATCCCTAAAAGTATCTCCTGTTTCAGCCTGTTTTCATTATCCCCACCATAGAGGTTATGGGTAATACCCCGGTCGCCTTCCTGATTGGCCTCATAATCGGTATCCAGAAGGTAAAGCGGAACCCTTCCTACCTGGACCTTCCAGATCCGTGCAAACAGTGTTCGTCCAGGAAGAACAATCTGCACACTCTTCCAGTTTCCCTCTTCATCCCTGACCGGTGTTACCGGAAGCCTCGAAAAATCCTGTGCATCACTGAGGGCCACCTGTTCTCCACCGGCAGAAATGACCTGACGGAAATACCCAAAGCGATATAGCAATCCGATCCCAACCAACGGAATGTTATAGTCGCTCGCCTCCTTCAGGTAATCTCCGGCAAGAAGGCCCAGTCCCCCGGAAAAAGTCTTTAGCGAATTGTGTATTCCATATTCCATGCTGAAATAGGAAATGGTAGGCATCCCCTCTTTAGGCTTTTCAGCCATATATGCAGAAAAATTACCATGTACTTTTTGCAAACGACCTATAAAGGATTTGTCTCTTTCAAGTTTCTTTAAAGTATCATAAGGTAGCCGCTCCAGCATCTCCACAGGATTTTCCCTGACGTCATTCCACAATGCTTCATCGATGGATGAAAACAGGTCGATGGCATCCTGGGTCCATGACCACCACAAATTGCGGGAGAGTTCTTCAAGTGGCTTCAACTTATCAGGAATGGACTGCTGCACCAGGACTCTTCTCCAATGAGGATGAATATCCACCAATGCCTGCTCAGTTTCAGGAAGTTTCTCAATACGCTCCTTTTCGTAATAAGTGGATTCCTTACCAGAACCACTTTCAATGGCCCGGTCAAATGCCTGCCAGTAGTGGCTAATAAGGTTCTCCCAAAGAGCGATCCTGGAGATGGAATATGCCCCAACCCTCTCTTTGTCCTTCGATTCACCTTCCATTTTACACTGTTTCAGGATCGCCTGGCTGATGCCCTTCACCACATCGCTGTCATTGAAATCATCCCTGGGGATCACTGTAATTCCCGCTACTTCCTTCTTGTACTCACTGTTCACCCATAATCCAAAGCCGGTAAGGGTAGTTGTAACAGTTGGAATACTGAAGGCCAGGCTCTCAAGGGGGGTATATCCCCATGGTTCATAATAGGAGGGAAAGATGGTGAGGTCCAGACCTATCAAAACATCGTAATAGGAAAGGTTAAATACTCCATCATTTCCATTCAGATAGGAGGGGACAAAAACAACCTTTACGCGGTCATCCTTCCCGTTATTTAAACCGTTACTGTGTATCCGGTTCAGGATAGGGTCGTGTTCTGAATAGTGAAGATTATGGGTGAGATGCTTCTCTTGCAGGTCATGCTCAACCTTCTTATTAAGAACTCCCAACAGGTCACGTCGCGGACCATAATGGTTGGCCGGGATCAGGATAAATGCCACTATATTGCCGGAACATTTTTTGTTCCTGTTCAATTCACCAAGGGCATCAATAAAGAGATCAATCCCCTTGTTCTTGAATTCATACCTGCCACTGGTAGCCAGCAGCAATGCATCCTCAGGTATCTGCTCACCCGTTAACGCTAAAGCTACATCCAGCATCTTTTTCCTTGCAATTTGACGCTTCTGATCAAAATCTTCTTTCCCGGGAACAAAACTGTCTTCAAATCCATTGGGAACTACCACATCAACCTCTCTTTCATGGAATTGACGGCACTCCTTAGCTGTCAATTCACTCACAGTGGTAAAAGCATCTGCATGCTTGCCAGCCAGTTTTTCAAGAGAGTGTTTCGAAATAATATTCAACTCCCTGGCCTTATGGTCACCATTCAGGTGATTCAAGTTGCTATAAAGGGCCTGGTTGTTACCGGCTATGGATCGTCCAACTGAGGTAGCATGGGTGGTAAAAACAGTGCCAACACGTGGCTGATGCTGTTCAATGTATAAAAGTCCGGCCCCGGTTTGCCACTCGTGGAACTGGGCCACAAGATTTTTCTCTTCAAGCTCATAATACCTGGAAAAATTTTCGATTACCCTTCCGGCAGCATAACCAAACAGAGCTGGCTCAACGTAATCCCATTGGCCATTTATGGAATCGAGTTTATAAGTTTCCCAAAGATCCTTAAAAATGTCGTCCTTCTGATTGAAAAAGGTGGTGAAATCAAGTACCACCGCTACAGGTCTCCCGGCGATTTTCCATCTACCAATCCTCACACGGATTCCGTCTTTGGCTGCATTTTCTTTCCAATCAGGAAAGAGGCTATTGTCTTCCTCAAATTCAGGATGTTCCTCATTCTCCCTCCATACATCAGGGCCAATGGTAATATACTGGTCGGACAGCTCCTTCACCAATGAGAGTGCCTTTGTGGAGATCACTGTATGGATCCCTCCGATTTTATTACATACTTCCCAACTAACCTCGAATAAATAATCAGGTCTATTCATCCTTCTCTTATGTTTCTGAAATTTTAACTTTTCTTTTTGGCAGCCGTGCTCTTCTTCGCAGCCGTGCTCTTCTTCGCAGCTGTACTCTTCTTCGCAGCTGTACTCTTCTTCGCAGCTGTACTCTTCTTCGCAGCTGTACTCTTCTTCTTCGCAGGTACTTTCGTTGCAAGGCGCTTTTCAAGTTTCTCCAATTGCTCATCCTTCTCCTTAATGATCTTGCTCAGCCTGGCCACATCATCATGCACTTCAGCCTGGACAGCCGCATTGACCCGGATCTCAAAATCACTCAGGACATTCATGTAGTTGATGAAAGCATCATAGGGAGTATCGTAAGGATTGAAATAGGAATGTACCTCACCATCGGAGAAAAATTTTGTGGACATGTAGTAGAAATGGTCACTTACCTGCAGAAAAGAAAAGTCCTGTTTAATCGCATCATCATCGGTAGAGTAGACCTTTTCGCCCAGGGAATATAACTTTTCAAATGCTTCATGCTGCATTTCATTTCCAAGCCAGGCAGTAAGATCACGCTCTTCATCGGCCCATGATATTGGATTGGGTACATTGGCAGCTGAAATGACCTGCAGGTTATCAGCCACTTCAGAAGGAGTGCTGAAAGTGAATGGAGAATTTCTGAAAACGCTGTCAGGAAGGGCTCTCAGGAAATCAAATATACCGGTCTCTTTCCATTGATGTTCCCCAAAGGTCTCGTAATCCATGAACAGGTTGATCACCTCCTCTTCTTCAGGGGTCTGATTCAGCCAGTCCACGAATTTATCGGCAGTAAGGGGGTACTCCGGCCATCCCTTATTGGAAAATCTGAACGCAATATCATCGCTAAGTTTGAAATTCTTTAGCAGTAGTTTCAGTTTGGGATTGATTGCATTGCAATAGAGATAATTAGGGCTTTTCCATCCCAACACATGCTTTGCTCCTTCAGTCAGCATGGCTTTATATCCCATGTCAGCCACCATGGCACCAATCTCATCTGAGTAAACCAGCTCGGTATTCCTGAAAACTTTTGGCTCCTGACCAAAATTTTCCCTGATCAGGGCCCTGTGTGCAGTTACCTGTCGTTCGAACTCCTCCCGGCCTTTTAACGAACTTAGTGAATGAGCGTATGTCTCCGAAAGAAACTCAACCTGACCTGTTTCCGCCAGCTTCCTGAAACTATCCAGCACCTCCGGTGCGTAAAGTTTGAATTGTTCCATGGCTATCCCTGAGATGGAGAAGGCAATTTTAAACTGGCCCGCATGTTTTTGGATCAACTCCAGCATCAATGCATTGGCAGGCAGGTAACATTTCTGAGCCACTTTATGAAGGATCGACTCATTGGAGTAATCATCATAATAATAATGATCATTCCCGATATCGAAGAATCGATATCTTCTGAACCTGAAGGGCTGATGGACCTGGAAATATAAACAAATGGTTCTCATACGAAACGTTATAGGTTTACTGATTTACTGAACAAATTCCTGGTATATGGAATGTACTTTCTTGCCCGAGTTCTCCCACTTCATGTCATTCACTTCCTGAACCCCGTGCTTCTTAAACATCTCTGAAAGGGATGGATAATTCAAAAGACCATAGATTGCATCGGCCAGTGCATCCACATCCCAAAAATCTACTTTTAATGTATATTTAAGGATCTCAGCCACCCCTGACTGGCGCGAAATGATCGAGGGTACGTTGGATTGCATGGCCTCCAGAGGAGATATGCCAAATGGCTCTGACACCGATGGCATCACATATACATCACTAATGGAGAACATCCTGGTTACATCATCACCTTTTAAAAAGCCTGTGTAATGAAATCTGTCTGAAATTCCCAGCCTGGATGTCCAGTGGATCATCTTCTCCAGCAACTCACCGCTACCGGCCATCACAAACCTTACGTTATCCATTTTTTGCAACACCTTATATGCAGCCTGAACAAAGTACTCCGGTCCCTTTTGAATGGTGATCCTGCCCAGGAAGGTGACCACCTTATCATTAATTCCTCGTTTCAGCTTCAACTTCTCATGATCGGGCAACGGATCCACAGCGTTGTACACTGTAATCACCTTATCCGGATGGATCCCGTACTTCTCAATAACTGTCCTGCGGGTGAGGTTACTCACAGCGATAATTTTATCAGCCAGGTGCATGCCCATTTTCTCAATTTCAAATACCGTGGGATTCACCTTACCGCCACTTCTGTCAAAATCAGTGGCGTGTACATGGATCACCAGTGGCTTACCGGAAGCTCTTTTTGCTGCAATCCCTGCCGGATAGGTGAGCCAGTCGTGGGAATGAATGATATCAAAATCACGTTTCAGGGTAATTTCTCCGGCCACCACTGCATAATTTGCAATCTCCTCATACAGGTTTTTTCCATATTTTCCCGTGAAGTTAAGCTTCCCTCCCATGGTTGTCTCCACCAAACGCTTTCCCCGGTGTTCGGCTTTATTTACCAGTTCCTCATACTCTTCGGGAGATGTATAGGGTACAAGGTTTGAATTAATTTCAATATAAGAGAGGTCCTTCAGGTACTGGTGATCCCTCACACTTCTCATATCAACTGAAACATCTCCGGCACCGAGAAGATCTATCCTGCTCTGATCCTCGTCCCCATAAGCCTTGGGAACCACAAAAAGGATATCCAGGTCGGGTATGGAGGACATGCCCCGTGTTAATCCATAACAGGCTGTTCCCAATCCCCCTGAAATATGTGGTGGAAATTCCCACCCGAACATCAATACCCTCATACCTTCGAGATATTCAATATTAATTAAAGTCTTCTATCATCTCACCTATTCTAAGCAAAGCAGCAACCCCGGTAGCCTGTGAAACGGCACCCCTTGGAAGATGGGGCGGATTACCATCGTATACCTCCGAAATACTTCCGATCCCTCTGATGGCAAGATTCTCTTCAAATCCATCATAGATCCTTTTAATCAGGTTCTGCCCTGTTTTCTTATGCACGTCAATGTATCCTTTTGCAAAGTGTTCCAACAACCATGGCCAAACTGTTCCCTGGTGGTATGCCCTGTCGCGCTTCTCCTGATTACCCTCATAAAGTCCTTTGTAAGCTTCATTTTTCGGTGAAAGACTTCTTAATCCACGGGAGGTTAGCAATTCCCCCTCCACCACATCCAGAATCGATTTTTTCATCTCGACAGTAAGCGGAGAATGATCCACTGCCACTGCGATCACCTGACTGGGCCTTACCGAAAAATCCCTGAAAGAATCATGAACATAATCGGCCAGGTATCCTTTTTCCTCATTCCAGTACTGTTGTATAAACGAATCCTTAATCAATCCGGGAAGATGAGACCATAGTTTATAAAACTTCTTCTCCTTATGTTCTGTCCAATCCAGGGCCTGGCAAACAGCGTTGTACCATAATGCATTCACTTCTACAGGGGATCCTGCCCTCGGAGTTACCGGATTGCCATCAATAACCGCATCCATCCAGGTTAGTGAACTCCCCTCCATGGAAGCATGGATCAAACCATTTTCCATCATATGAACCATCCCTGAAGTTCCATCCCTGTATGCTTCGAGTACTGATTTGATGGCCTTTCCATATCTCTTCCAGATGTCAAATTCAGGATCATATGCTGCATATTGCTGAAGCGACCAGATAAACCAGAGAGGTGCATCTGCTGAATTGAAGGCAGGTTCTCCTTTGATCAGAGTATTGGGAAATAATCCACTTTTCATTCGGGTCAACATCGAATCAATTACTTCCAGGGCTGTTGCCAAATCTCCGGTTGTCAACGCGAGACCGGGCAACGACATAAAAGTATCACGCCCCCATGTACCGAACCAGGGGAAACCGGCCTTGATCTCTGTGCTATCTTTTTTCCGAACAACAAACTGCTGAGCAGCATTAACCAGGCAATTTTTAATACTGTCTTTAGGTACCCGTTCGCCAAGCTCAACAGTGAACTTCCGCTTTAGACCTCCAGGAGCAGCTTCTGTGGTAGATGCGGAAAAAACAATCGATTCTCCCTTCTTAATGGACATCTCAAAATAGCCCGGTACATAAAGATCTTCTTTATACTCATACCCGCGTTTCTGCTCCTCCATATATTCAATGTTATAGTACCAGTCAGGAACAGAAACAAACTCAACCGGTTTGGAACACTGCATATAGAGGCCCGGGTAACCGTCATAAAGCCTGGACATGATCCCATTGCTCACCTCTGTGTACTTTGTATTGGCATAGAGGTTTGATTTGCTTAGAGCATGATAATTGCGGAAGGCCAGGAATGGTTTTAATCTTAACAGCGTTTCGGAATGCGCATCGATCAAAGTGTATTTAACAAACACCTGTTCAGCTCTGGACACAAGTAAAATCTCCCTGGAGAGTACAACTCCTCCCACACGGTATATCAGGTATGATCCCTTGGTGTCATCAAAATCACGTACATATTTATGCCCCTTTGGCTGATAATTGTCACCCTCGTACTTATGGATGCCCAGGTTAAACTCTTTTTCATGCTGAATGACTGTGGCATCAAGGGTGGAAAGCAACACATGGTGCTCACCATCCATCTCCTCCAGTGGAGACACAAGCAGGCCATGGTATTTTCGGGTATTGCATCCAATTATGGTAGTGGATGCATAAGAACCTGCGCGGTTTGATCTGATCACTTCCCTGGAGAGGGAATACTCCAGGTTCACCAATTCGGATTTTTCAAACTTCAGGTAACTCATTTATGTGATAATTAAAATGAAAAGTACAAAAATTAAGGCCGCAAAAATACACAAAAAAACTCTTATTTAACGTTAATGCTTAACAAAATAGGGTAGTAGAAGTTTACAATTGCAATGCAAATTTAGCAACTAATTATTACATATTGTATTCTTACTATTTTTACAACAAAATATTATACAAATGAACACCAGGATCAGCATCATCGCATCAACAGTCCTACTGTTATTTTCAGGGGGATGTGGAAATAATTCAACCACTGCAAGTGACATTAACACCGAAAAAACAGTAAGAATTACAGGTGTACTGGAAGGTGGTGAAACGCAGATCGTGATCCTTGAAGAGATGGGGGCCAGAGAATTTATCCCTCTGGATACGGTCATATGCGATGATTCCGGAGTCTTTGAAATTACAATTTCACCCGATGAAGTGGCCTTTTATGTGCTCCGATATGGCCCGGCTGGCTATATAACGTTGCTCATGGAACCAGGCGAAACCATTGAATTTTCCGGCTCCTATAATAATAATGTATCTTACCAGATAAAAGGCTCCAAAGGTTCCGAATTGCTTCTGAAACTCTCTCTCGAACATAGAAAGATCCTGGATGCACTGGGAGAGATCACCCGGAAAAACATGGAGCTGCTTTCATCGCCTGATTATTCAACCCTGAAACCTCTGTTTGACAGACAATTTGATTCAATTACCACAGAATTTTACGTATACTCCTCTCAGTTTATTCATGAGAATGCCGGCTCCCTTGCTATACTGGTAGCCCTATATAACCTTTATGGCCAGGGGCTACCGGTATTTTATCCAGAGAAGGATCTGCATGTATACCAGTTTGTCGATTCAGCTTTAACGTCTCAATACACTGGATTCGAAGCCGTAGATCTTTTGAACGCTCAGGTGAAGGAGGCGGAACGTAACCTGGGTGGAGAAGTTCAGGCCAGGGAGCTTCAAAAGGGTGAGATCGCCCCCGATTTTGTATCTTCGCGCATTGATGGAAGCCAGCTGGCACTTTCAGATCTGAGAGGTGACTATGTTTTGCTGAGCTTCTGGGCAGGATGGAGTCGTCTGAGCAGGGATGAAAATCCCACGTTGAAGAGAGCACAGGAAATGTATGGGGAACAACCTTTCAGGATTCTTCAGGTGTCATTTGATGACAACCGGGAGATATGGACAGGGGCCATTAGAGAAGATGGGCTGGATTGGGATCATGTAAGTGAACTCACACGATGGGAGACCCCTGTAGCCGACCTTTACCAGGTTGAGAAAATACCCTGCAATCTATTACTTGATCCTTCA
>JAUVKN010000016.1 GCA_030596245.1 Bacteroidia bacterium
GAATAAAGATAATGCCACCAGACCCCCTGAACTGCCCATGGCGTTTCAAAGACTTCCCACCCCCAGGTGGGAACCGGATAGGGCGACATGGTCATCTTAACCGGATAGGCTGAGTGCGGATAAAAAGCTCCTCGCATTCCATAATAATCTTTCGCGGTTATCTTAGATACTTCTGAAAGAAACTCGATCAACTCAACATAAGGTAAATTCTTCTCCAGATGATTCGAAGAAAATGTTACCCAGAATGGTTGCTGGGTATTGTAATTCATATGGTAGTCGCCATGCCATGCTGTACCGATATCCCCGAAGCTCCAGTTGGCAAATAATCCAGGGCAGTTTACCCCTGATTTAGCGGCACAATTGAAAAAATAGAGGTTCCGGTACCAGACCTCTTCAAGAAACTTATCTTCAAGAAGCACACCTGATTTTCCCCAATAATCTTTCCAGATATTGAGCGTTGAAGCATACGCAGTACCATAATCCTTAATGGTTAATCCATTCAGTTCATCCAGGGCTGACTTTGTGGTTGAAGAGAGTCCTTCGTTTAAATCAATACAGAGCCAGAATGGCCGTTTCTCTCGGAATCCATATTCCAGTTCGGCCATTTGAACCATCTGGCCATAATTGATCTTCTGCCTTTTTTCAAGGGTAGCGCTTGCAAGCACACTCAAACAAAATGCCCTGTCATCAGGATGACCCTTCTGTTTGTCATATTCTCCGGGTTCCTGGAAGGGCATTACCTGCCTGAATGCCATAATCCGGTCCTTAAAATAGGTTGTATAATCCGGAAAATCCGAGGGCGTTACCCGATCCGGCAACAAACGTATTCTGTTAAAACAGTTATCCAGATTTGTGCCGTTTTCGTCAACCAGTTTCATCCAGACCCTGTCCTTTTTCATATCGGAAAAAACCAACAAATCGGCATATCTATTCTGATCCAGCAGTAACTTAATGATAACCAGCCCATGAGAAATATCCAGTTTGCTCTCTAATACTTCTACCTTTCTTCTGTCAAAACCCAGAATAACACTTCCGCAGGGGAATGGCCTCGGGTAGGGTTTGGCATAATTTGCACTGCAGATGCCAAGGTATTCGTCGTACCAGGGATCTTCCTGTAACGATTTCAAGGCAGGATCAATTTTCACTACCTTTTCAAAAACCTCCTGAAATGTTCCGATCTTTTCCCTGTTATCCTCCGCTATTCTGATATCCCATACATTGTTATGTCCGAAACGGATCACTATGGCATCAGGCCTGGTGCAAACGACTGCTCCCAGTCCCCCGTTTCCGATTAAAGCACCCTCGAAAAAATCCGGGGTTGGCCCTTCTGATATGATCGGATGGGTTTGTGAGATTTCATAGGACGAAAACGGCGTCTGGGCATACCCTGTACAGAGGGTCAGCCAGTAGAATGTGAGCAAGGCGATGTTTTTCATTTTTCTGTTTTATTGTTCATATAATTTATCTTTTATTCAAATCAGTTGAACTGTTCATCTATCATCGAGGGGGGCAATTCATTTTCATCATTGCCCCAATTTTTATTTGGGTCACTTCCCATTTCAAATACCAACTCTGCATCGGCATAAAAAATATCTTTATGTTGCAGCCAGTTTTTACTGTATGGTTTACCATTTAACATCACAGACTGAACGAATATATTCTCTTTTGAAATATTTTTAGCTTGAATCGAAAGTGTCCCGTTGTTATGTTTCAGGCTCAAGTCTTTAAAGAGTGGAGCCCCTATGTAGTATATGCCCTGACCATGTGTTACAGGATAGAAGCCCATGGCAGAGAAAATATACCAGCTGGACATTTGACCCGTGTCATCGTTGCCGCAAAGGCCTTCTGGTGTGGGGCTATACATATTCAGCAACATATAGTTAATCCACTTTTGCGTTTTCCAGGGCTGTCCCAAACTGTTGTACATGTAGATCGTGTGATGGCCTGGCTCGTTACCGTGTGCGTATTGCCCAACCATACCCGAAATATCCGATACATCTTTGCCATCCGAATGTATTTCGGAACTTCTGATAAAGAGTGAATCTAATTGAGAAATGAATACCTCTTTCCCCCCGTACAGATTCATCAGACCTTTGCTATCGTGAGGAACAAAAAATGTCCATTGATAAGCTGTACCTTCACAATAATCATCACCAGGATGATAATGGTTATTGAATACCGGATCGAAAGGCATTTTCCATTGTCCATTGGCAAGTTTGGGCCTCATTAACTTTGTCTGGGAGTCATACAAATTCTTATAATATCCTGCACGTTGGATATAATATTCGTAATCATCTCTCTTTTCGAGCATCCTTGCCATTTGTGCAATGCACCAGTCATCGTAGCAATATTCCAAAGTTTTTGATACCGAATGGATTTCAATATCACATGGAATGTATTGGTGCTTTTTATAAAATTGAGCCCCTCTGTATGCACGAACAAAAAATCCAAATGTATCCACATTGGCTGATGTTTTCATTGCTTCATAAAGGGCATTTACATCGTAGTCGCAAATTCCTTTGTAATAAGCATCAGCAATTACCGGCATTGCATGATAACCTATCATTCCATGATTTTCCTGTCCGCCGGTAACCCATTGTGGTAGTTGTCCGAAATTATTATAATGCTCCAGAAATGTTTTCATTAAATCGTTGGTAATATCTGGTCGCAAAATTGTCAGGAGCGGATTTTGGGCACGAAATGTATCCCACAGTCCTAATACTCCGGCATAATATCTGAAATTTCCTTTATGAACTTTCCTGTCGGAGCTTCTGTATTCTCCAGTAACATCGGAGTAAAGCATTGGATATATTGTCGCCAGGTATAAGCTCGTATAAAACATCTCTTTTTGCGGAGAGTCATCGTCATTAATCTGTATTGCAGAAAGTGTATTATTCCAGGCATCACGACTCTGTTTTTTTATCACATCAAAATCCCAGGTTTTTATTTCAGCCTGTAAATTTTGCCTGGCACCTTCCATGCTGCAAGGGGATATGCCAACTCTCGAAACAAGCGGATTGGAATCACTTTCTGCGAACTCTATTACCAAACGAACATCGGTCCCGGTAAGTTCCTTCACCCTTGGACTAAGCTCCCTGTTCTCGTATAGTTGATATGATTTTATTGGTCTGGAAAATTCTGCATAGAAGTAGGTATATAATTCGGGAGTCCACCCATTGGATATGCGATAACCTCTCACTGTAAAATCGTTCACTATTTCAATGTGTGCAACTTTCACAGTATCAAAATCATCTTCAGGGTAAACAGTACAACCGTGATTATGCCCGGTTTTAAGGTCTATAATAAGTTGCCTGGCTTTCCCCTTCGGATAGTTATACCTGTGCATACCACATCTTTTAGTAGCTGTCAGTTCTGCTTCTATGTTTGTATTTAATAAGTTTACTTTATAATATCCGGGCTCAAATAATTCCTGATCATGTGAA
The DNA here is from genome assembly GCA_030596245.1 of Bacteroidia bacterium. Lineage (GTDB taxonomy): Bacteria > Bacteroidota > Bacteroidia > Bacteroidales. Next base: position 3,444 of record JAUVKN010000016.1, read on the forward strand.
AACCGGCTATTGAGGTTATCAGGAAACTTTGCATTATTGTCAGTTAAAAAATCTGTTGTTGGAAAGAAAATAATATCCTGATAATCTGAACAACCCCCTCCTGATTTATGCAAATGGCTAAAACCATATATGATGGTATCAGTATATGAGTAGGACCAATTAAACCGGGTATCCGGACCAAGTTGAACCATGCCAAACGGGGTACATGCAGCCGCAATTGTCGCACCATTTCCCTCTGTTCCGGTTAGTGCTTTTACATATGATATTGGTTCCTTTTTTAGCTTTTGGCTATAGCAACTGGTACTAAAAGCTATTATTGCAAATAAAAATAACAGATAGAATTTTGTGGTTTTCATAGTTAAGTAGTTGGGGTTTGCAGATTTCCATAATTGACTCTCCCCGCAGCAAGCTGCGGGGAATCATCGATTAATATATTATTTTATTTGTGCTCGCTAACCCCGAAGTAGAATTCGGGGAATGCGCGAGCGTAATTCAAAAAATCCCCTGATTGTCAGATCAGCTCCTCACTATTACAGATCAAGACAATCAGTCAATATTGTATTTCAGAAACAAAAAGTCAGCTGGCTTTTTGATTTCAAACTCTAGTCCTCCCTGCGAATCAGCTTGTTCTGAAAAGGACTTTCCGGTCATCAGGTCCGTAAGGTTTACCTTCTTCCCTCGTGTAAAGTATAATTGGATTTTTTCATGGTTCAACTGATTATTTAGCTCCCTGAAAATGAGAAGATAACCTGAATTAGTCGCCGGGTTGTGATTCTGAAAGCCTGTCCAGTTAGTATCGTCAGGTATCATACCAACAGGAAACACATATCCTTTGTACATTTCCTCGCGTTGCTTTTTGTAGATCTCCAGAAGGGCACTGATCTCTTTTCTTGCCTGATCAGAATAATAGTGCGTTTCCTGGAAAAACAAGGGACTGCCCATCAAAGCAATAGCTACAGAATAAGGGTGGTTATACAGGTATGCATTACTTGATTCCTTGTCCGTCATTCTGATATTTTGAATGCTGATCTGAAATTTATTCAGATTGATATATTTTGATACCTGCCAGGCATCACGAAGCACCAGAGAAGGAACATAAACAGTCGGTCTTCCTTGCGGTGTAGTCCGGTTCGCAAGGAAAACGTTCCCCAGGTCCCGTCCAAAAAAATAGCCGGTACGTGCTTCGTTTTCCGTAACATCCCAGTTGATGCGAATATTATGATTTGCATATTTTATAAAATCCCTTGATTGTTTGATCAGGGATTCCATCTCATCATAGGTCGTCAGATTAGCCATATCGAATTTATAATAGGTAAAATGACCTTCATCAAACACTCTTTTAAAATCCTCCAGATCTGCGTACCAGTTATCTCCATAGAGTTCCCGGAAATGCTCATTCAGGTTTCCTACTGAAAACCATATCCCCAGTTTCACATCATTCACTTCCGCTTTTTCAACCACATTTTTCCATCCTGTGGGATATTTATCAGAATGCGGTACCCACAGTGTTGAAGCAACCCATGGCATATGATCCGGATTTTGCCATCCTTCATCAATCTGTTGCACATCAATACCTAATTCAGCCTGGGTTTCAATCTCCACCATCACATTCTCCTCACGTGCCGCAGCGCTTTGATTGCCACTACCCCACGTATTCGCCAATATATATATATCCAAATCAGGGTTGACCGGAAATCTTTTTCTGTCAAACTCTTTAAGTGCGAGCTCCCTGGAAAATTGTTCGCTTCCGTTATAGAGGATACACCAGTGGCCCCAGGCCGGTCGCCAACGGTCAGCCAGAATATCATTTGCATGAAGTCCCCATCCTGTTGAACTGAATCCTGCCCGGTCAGCATGAAATGAGCCTGTAGCAAGTCCTGCCTGATTTACACATTTATGAGATTCCTTCACCAGAATTAAACCTCCTTCAGCATCCTCAGCGATCAGAATGCTTGGCCAGTCATACTTTTCAGGCCGCACCACACTACCTGTGACCACTTCCTCCCTGAGCAATTCCAAATTTGCAGCATTACGTCTTTGTGTATTGTTATAATATCCGATTGCACGCCTGTCAACTCCCCTCCAGTCTAAAGGAATATACTCATTTCTTGCAGGAAGATTTCTCGCCTTCGTCCGGTTCATGCCATGTAGTGACTTAACTTTTAGCTGTGTACGCACTCCTGATACTTCGGGATAGACCCACACTGAAAATTGGACTGCAATACCGGATTGATAATGTATCTCTGCAATTACCTCAATATGTTTTGAGGTAAACTGCTCATCATTCTTCACATCTGCCGTAAGTGATATTAATCTGGCTTTGGTATCCTGGTCAATCAAGCCCGGGAAAGACCAGTCACATTGATACAGTGAATTATCAGAACACCATTCGTGGTCTGATTCGAGATCCTTTAAACTTACAGTAAGGAATCCAAACCCTGTCCACTCCCATGTCCTGGATATTCTCCCTGTGCAAACAGATAGCTGGTCATCCTTGAATTGAACGGATGCGTCGTCAAAGCTTATTTCAACAGGATCAGCAAGATTTGCATTACCAAAAACCACAGTAATTGTGTTTCCTATTAGCAGTATGAAAATGGCAACTTGAAGATGTTTTGTTCTCATTTTTTTTATAGATTCAGTCTCTATTTCATATTACACAATCCTAATTACTTAATAAAGCGGATCCTTTCTGCATCTGTAATCTTAATTCACAATCAGTTTAAATATTTCCGTTTTTTTGGCAGATTGAACCCTTATTAAATACAAGCCGCTTGTTTTAAAAGTTGCATTTTTGATTACCCCTCTTTTCTTACCGGCCGGAAGATTTGTACCATACACCATTTTCCCTGTAATGCTGAATATGTCCACTTTTGTCGCTGTTTGATCACCGCTTAACTCAATTGTTAAATTTTCACCATCCAACGGGTTGGGGTAGATGAGGATTTTTTCTGCATCGATCGCTTCATTAGGCTTGTATGCCGATAACGAAATATTTGGATCATTGTATACTTCCAATTCTATAATAGAGGCAACACCGGGCATGTTTTCGGGCCCCATCATACAGTATACCCTTAATCTTGTGGTTGTCACATCAGGGAAAGAGTCTATCTTTTGCCAGCTGGTGTTTCCGGTAACAGTCTTGATGTCAATCCATGACGAATCTTTGAAATATTGCAACCTGTAGTCTCTGAGTGCATGATTGTTATCGGTATATAACGCTGTTTTATTAATAACCTCTGCACTGTCCCATTCCAGCATCACCCACTGTGGCAACATAGCAGTATCGGAATTGGCCCATCCGTTCAGGGTGTCATTTTTAATACCATCATTTATGCCATTGGGTGAAAAGCCATTCAGTGTGTCGGTTTGGGATGCACTTGCATGGGCTATCAGGGCCAGATTAGACGGTCGTTCAACGATAATGGTATCTCTCAAGGTGTTGTTGTCTTCGTGGGTTTCTTCGATATAGTTTTTCTCATCCACATGGGCGCTTACAACATGTTTACCAACCTCGGATACCCATCCCGGATTACCTAAAAGTCCGCTTGCTGCAATTGTAACAGAACTTCCTGCAGTAAGGGTTGAAGTGCTAAAGCCCCGTGACACGTCCAGATCATCTATTCTGAACAGAACAGTTGTACTGTCTCCACCTGGTATGCGTACATCTCCCTGGTTTTTAATGGTTGCAGAAAAAGCAACCTCCTGACTGGCAAAAGGGGCCGGCGGAGCCCAGGAGATACCCGTCACAATCAGGTCGGGGAGAGGAGGACCGGCAACATAGATGGGCGCACTAAAGGTGTTGTTGTCTTCATTTGATTCTGCGATCCAACCTTCGTTTTCTCCAAAACCATCCACATGGGCCAGCACGGTATGTGTTCCTGCTGTAGCTGTCCAGGTCCAGGTATCATCTGTTGAATCCAGGTTTCCGGTTATTGTTTTTGTTTCACCCGGTGCAAAATTCCACGAATTTCCCCATGAAATGCGTGTGCTGTCTACATAGAAAACTACTGAAAAACCAACACCCGCCGGTGTTGATGTATTGCTCTGGTTCTTCACAGTCACTGAAAAAGTAACTTCCTGACCATCATATGGATTTACAGGGCTCCATCTTAAATCTGTAATCACCAGGTCGGGTATTGCGGTAGGGTCATAAGTGATACGTCTGCGGTATAAGTCGTCAATTTTAGTACCCAGGGTTTTCCTTGGGAACATGATGTAAAAATCACCATCTACGATGCTGCAGTCTTCCGATAAGTCGTTTATATCTACAATCGTTCCGTAATAATCGCGTTTCCCGGTCCCGGGAGCATCAATAATTATTCCATCAGCCCAGGTTACACCATCGGCTGAAGTGTACATCTTTAAATGTTCCTCATTATCGGTTAATATGATGTATTTTTTCAGTGCAGTACAGTACGCCGCATCCTGGTGCAGGTCCTGCAAATTTGTTAGATGGCTGCCCACACCGGTTAATCCATCCTCTGTCCAGCTTCCATCGTTATATTTTGTCCAGGGCGTTACTGTATCGGCCGCCGCCGCATTCAGAACGGTATTGATCTCTGCCCGGGCAACACACTGCCCCCCACCAGGAGTAACTCCGTCAGATCTATCGTGATAATAGACATAAAAATAGTCGCCAATAACAATGTAGGGAACGCCTCCAATGTTCTGCAAATGATCCTGTGGTTTAATAATTTCACCACAATATGTCCATCTGTCTCCTCCATCAGTGGAATAAACGAGACCTATTGCATAACGCACCACACTATACACTAAAGGAGGAGGGTCCGGGTGCTTTTCAACATGAACAAAACCCAGCAAATCACCATTGCTGCGTTTATAAATATTAGTCAGCCAAAATCCTGCCCATGTGTATTGTCCACCTTTATAGGGAGGTGTGGTATACCACCCCGTATAGTCATACAATTGGACCATTGTTTTATCCCAATCCTTGGTATCATAAGGAGCGGATAACGATCCATGGTGTCTTGTTTGTTTATCACCCCAATATGTATAATCCGGTGCCCAGCCAGTAGTAGCGAAATAGTACAATTCGGTGGAACTCTTCTTTATTGTGGCAAATGAACCATCTATCAGGTTAGGCAACTCTGCATCGGTGTACAGCAATTCGGCATCACCAATAATGAACTGCCCGTTTACCTGACTAACACAAAGGAGGCAAACTGATAACAGGGCGAATAAATTGAATTTCAATGTCATAATTTCAATATTTGCGAACCAATGGTTTACCTACTTCCCAATCACCACTTTGTAAGACCTGGCATTAACCCTGACAAAGTATATTCCCGGGTTGCCTGACAGATCCAAATTGATCTTGTCGCTGTGCGCATCTGCGTGGGCAACTTTAACGCCGAGGAGGTTGAAAATTTCTACCGGACCGGTTGCTCCCTGCAGGTATACAATACCGGTTGAAGGGTTGGGGTAGATACATATTTCTTTCGCATCCCCTTCTTTGGAATTGAATATCGATAACGAGATATTGGGATCATGGTATACTTCCAATTCTCTGACGGTGGCAACGCCAGGTTTGTTTTCGGGCCCCATCATACAGTATACCCTTAATTTTGTAGTTGTCACATCAGGGAAAGAGTCTGTCACTTGCCCGCTGTTGTTGCCGGTAACAGTCTCGATATCAATCCATGATGTATCTTTAAGATATTGTAACCTGTAGTCTCTGAGTGCATGATCGTTATCGGTATACAGCACTGTTTTATTAAAAGTCTGCGCACTGTCCCATTCCAGCATCACCCACTGGGGCAACATGGCAGTATCGGGATTGGCCCATCCGTTCAATGTGTCAAATTTTTCTCCGTCATTTATTTCATCCGGAGAAAATGAATTCCCGGTATCCGTTTGAGAGGCGCTAGCTTTTGCATAAATGGCCAGATTCAACGTCGTTCTGATGCGGAGGGTTTTATCCATGATGTTGTTATGGTTATTGGCTTCCCAGAAAAGGAATTGACCGTTGACATAGCCCCGGATGTCATGAACCCCTTTTTCAGCCAGCCAGGTTGATTTCCCATCGATGCATTCATTGGCAGCTATTGTGATGGTATCACCAGGAACAAGTATCCGGTCTTCACATGCCCGGCACATTTCCTGATTGTCAATTTTGACTTGTACACAAATGTCTTTATCGTACGGGGTAGAAACTTCACCGATGTTTGTCACTGTCAGAAAAAACCTGACCTCCTGTCCGGCATATGGAATAACCGGTTTCCAGAAAAGATCAGTAATTGTCAGGTCGGGCCGTATTTTCAGCGCAGAAAATGTTTCTCTCCCCGTGTTGTTGTTCTCATCCGATTCAAAAATGTAATTGTCCCTGTCAATAGTTGCAACCACAGCTTGGTTACCGGGTTTGGTGGGCCATAAACCATCATCAAAATAGCTCAAACTTGCGATAACGGTAACGGAATCGCCGGGCGCAACCGGCGAAGTTGTATAAGCCCTGGATAGGGTATAATTGTCTATCTCAAAGACCACTGCAAGGGTGTCACCTGCCGTTGTGCTTGCTGCACCCTGGTTTTTGATTGTTGCTGAAAAGGTCACCTCCTGTCCCGGTATAAATTCTGCAGCGGGCCATGATATGTCGGTGACAATAAGATCCGGAAGAAATTCAGGGGCCTTTCTGCCGCAATAAAAATCATCGAGAAAAAGGTCACTGGTCTTGACCGCTTCGGTACGAACAAAAAATTCAGCGCTTTGAAGTGATCCGGTCCAGGTAAGGTCAAGCGTCCCTTCGATTTTTGTATAGGCAGATAAAACAGTGGTATAGGGAGTATTATACCAGTGAATACCGTTATCATCAATAAGCTTAATTGAGACAGACAATTTTTCTGAACCGGTTCGCCACCTGGCATAGACCGAAGCATAGTATTCTCCTTGTCCATTCGCTAACAGATCGTTTGTGATGTATTGAATGGGTGAAGAGACTGTGGAGGTTTTGTCTGTCACTTTTATCGCCTGTTCACCGCTTCGGGTGAAAGTCTTCCATACTTTTTGGAGTGCACAGGTTTGCGCGCTCCAGTTGTCAGTGCCGCTCTGATAATCACCGCTTTCAAATCCCGGATTTTCCAGGAAACCGCCCGGTCCTGATGGCGGAAGTGGCGCTGGCGGGGGTATGGTTATTGCTTCCGGTGCGCTCACAGGGCCTGCATCAAGAACTGAAGCAATAGCTTCAAGCCGTGCATCGCCTTCTCCTTTGGTTGGACAAATCCATCCTCCTTCGCTGAATTCATTCCAGGCGTATATCAGGATTGCATTCGCTTCGGCGGTTGTGGAGTTATTATTTACCCAGTCAATCCCATCCTGAAGGTGATCTGCAATTTCAGCAGCTGTTCCTGGCAGGGCCCATGCACTGGTATCCGGATCTGTCCAGGGAATCGAATTTCTTGTTCTCATCCTTGACCGGGGGTCCCAGCCTGATGTTACCAGTGGAATGACTTTGTGGCCGGCATTTTTCTGGTTGTTCCAATTGTTAGCTGCGTTTAAAGCCAGGGTGCTGTATGGGGCTCCACCTCCTCCAAAAGCAGCATAATTGCTCACGGCATCAAAATCAATACCATCACAGAGGTGTGTATGCATGGCCACGATATAGGGATCGTTCACACCACTGGCAGTACAGGCAGCGCGCAAGGATGCTATCACAGAAGCTGTATTTGTGTTGCATTGGAAGAGATAAAGCAAAGGGCGATCTATCCCTTCGATATTTACTGTTTTGTAAAAACTTTTTTTAAAGTAATAGTTGGCCAGCAAGGATGCCACAGATGAATTGAACCTGCCAGACTCTACGATCATACAGAACTTTACATCTTCTTTTATTGCGCTGGTAAAATGTAAGGTGATAGCCGTGGACAGGGCCCCCGTGTAATAGAGATAGGCAAAATAGTCAATCCCGGCCTCAGAGGCATATTTGATTTCATCGTCAATAATTTCCTGGGTTGTTGCCCTGGCAAGGATATGGTAATCATCGAGGATAACACTGTAAAAGGGGGCTTTCCAATGGAATTCCGATGGGCCCAGGGATTCCTCAGTCTCCAAACCAGGCCGGCCCAGGTCTCCAACCCATGCATCCCATCTTATGGCCCCCACCTCCTGCGCACATAAAAATGAGTGACAGGAAAGCGTTAAAAGTGTTATTAATACAATCTTCTTCATTTGAATTTTCAATCTAATTTTTACTTCACAATCAATTTAAACGTTTCCATTTTTTTGGCAGATTGAACCCTTACTAAATACAAGCCGCTTGTTTCAAAAGTTGCATCTTTGATAACCGGTCTTTTCTCACCGGCTGGAAGATACGCACTATACACCTTTTTCCCTGTAATGCTGAATATGTCTACTTTTGCAGCCGTTTGATCATCACTTAACTTTATTGTAAAAAAACCTTCATCCAAGGGGTTGGGGTAGATACATATTTCTTCCGCATTCCCTTCTTTGGAATTGAATATCGATAACGAGATATTGGGATCATGGTATACTTCCAATTCTATGATGTATGCAACGCCAGGTTTGTTTTCGGGCCCCATCATACAGTATACCCTTAATTTTGTAGTTGTAACATCAGGGAAAGAGTCTGTCACTTGCCCGCTGTTGTTACCGGTAACAGTCTCGATATCAATCCATGACGAATCTTTGAAATATTGCAACCTGTAGTCTCTGAGTGCATGATCGTTATTGGTATATAGCACTGTTTTATTAAAAGTCCCTGCACTGTCCCATTCCAGCATCACCCACTGGGGCAACATGGCAGTATCGGGATTGGCCCATCCGTTCAATGTGTCAAATTTTTCACCGTCATTTATTTCATCCGGAGCATATGAATTCCCGGTATCCGTCTGGGAGGCGCTTGCTTTTGCATAAATGGCGAGATTCAACGTCGTTCTGATGCGGATGGTTTTATCCAGGATGTTGTTATAGGCATTGGCTTCCCGAAAAAGAAATTGACCATTGACATATCCCCGGATGTCATGAACCCCTTTTTCAGCCAGCCAGGTTGATTTCCCATTGATGCATTCATTGGCAGCGATTGTAATGGTATCACCCGGTGCAACCATCCGGCCATCACATGTCCAGCACATTTCGTGCTTGTCAATTTTGATTAATACACATATGTCTTCATAATAGGGAGTAGAAATTTCACCCAGGTTTGTAATTGTAAGAAAGAACCTTACCTCCTGTCCGGCATACGGAATAGTCGGTTTCCAGAAAAGATCAGTTACTGTCAGGTCAGGCCGTATATCTAAAACAGAAAATATTTCTATCCCTGTATTGTTGTTCTCATCCGATTCAAAAATATAATTGTCCCTGTCGATACTTGCAACCATATCCTGATTACCGGGTTTGGTGGGCCATAAGCCATCATCAAAATAGCTCAGACTGGCCGTGACGGTCATAGAATCTCCTGGTGTAAGCGACGAAGTGGTATAAGCCCTGGATAGGGTATAATTGTCAATCTCAAAGACTACTGCGATCGTATCACCGGCCGTTGTGCCTGCCGCCCCCTGGTTTTTAAGGGTAGCTGAAAAGGTCACCTCCTGTCCCGGTAAATATTCTGCCAATGGCCATGATATGTCAGTTACAATAAGATCCGGAAGAAATTCAGGGGCCTTTCTGCCGCAATAAAAATCATCGAGAAAAAGGTCACTTGTCTTGTCCGTTTCAGTACGAACAAAAATTTCAGCAGTTTGAAGTGTACCGGTCCATGTAAGATAAAGAGTCCCTTCGATTTTTGTATAGGCAGATGAAACAGTGGTATAGGGAGTATTATACCAGTGAATACCGTTATCATCAATAAGCTTAATTACGACAGACAATTTTTCTGAACCGGTCCGCCACCTGGCATAGACCGAAGTGTAATATTCCCCTTGTCCATTTACTAACAGATCGTTTGTGATGTTTTGGTTGGGTGAAGAGACTGTAGAGCTTCTGTCCATCACCTTGATAGCTTGTTCACCACTTCGGGTAAAGGTTTTCCATACTTTTTGGAGTGTACAGGTTTGAGCATTCCAGTTGTCGGTACCGCTCTGATAATCACCGCTTTCAAAACCTGGGTTTTCAAGGAATCCGCCCGGGCCTGGTGCTGGTAATGGTGTTGGTGAGGGTATGGTTATTGCTTCCGGGCCACTTACCGAATTCCCATCTCCATTAACAAGCACTTTTGCTATTTCTTCGAGCCGTGCATCGCCTTCTCCTTTCGTTGGACAAATCCATCCGCCTTCGCTGAATTCATTCCAGGCATATATCAGGATGGTATTTGCTTCTGCGGTCGTGGAGTTATTGTTTAACCAATCTATTCCATCCTGCAGGTGATTTGCAATTTCAACAGGTGTTCCTGGTACTGTCCATGAATTGATATTTGGATCATGCCAGGGGTATGGGTTTCTTGTTTTCATCCATGACCGGGGATCCCAGCCTGATGTTACCAGCGGAATGACTTTGTGGCCGGCATTTTTCTGGTCGTCCCAATTGTCTGCTGCTTTTAAAGCCAGACTGCTGTACGACTCTCCACCATAGCCACCAACAGCGTAATTGCTCACGGCATCATAATCAATGCCTTCACAGAGGTGTGTATGCATGGCCACGATATAGGGATTGTTCACACCACTGGCAGTACAGGCAGCGCGCAAGGATGCTATCATAGAAGCTGTATTTGTGTTGCATTGGAAGAGATAAAGCAGGGGGCGATCAATACCTTCGATATTTACTGTTTTGTAAAAACTCCTTTTAAAGTAATAGTTGGCCAGCAAGGATACCACAGATGAATTGAGCCTGCCAGAATCTACGATCATACAGAACTTTACATCTTCTTTTCTTGCGCTGGTAAAATGTAAGGTGAGAGCCGTGGACAGGGCCCCCGCGTAATAGAGATAGGCAAAATAGTCAATCCCGGCCTCAGAGGCATATTTGATTTGATCGTCAATAATTTCCTGGGTTGTTGCCCTGGCAAGGATATGGTAATCATCGAGGATAACACTGTAATATGGGGCCTTCCATTGGAATTCCGCCGGGCCCATGGATTCTTCGGCCTCTAGACCAGGCTCAGCCAGGTCTCCAACCCATGCATCCCATCTTATGGCCCCCACCTCCTGCGCACATAAAAATGAGTGATAAGAAAACGCTAAAAGTGTTATTATTACAATCTTCCTCATTTGCATTTTCAATCTTATGCTTATTTCAGAATCAATTGAAGTGTTAAATAACTCTTACAGGCCCCAAGATCCCCTGAGGGTATAGCTTCTGCTTTCCGGTCCATTGTTCCGAATTCGGATTATCTTTCAGGCTCTTCAGATAATTTCCGGTAGTGGTTGTCAGGGAGATGGATAGGTGGTTCTCTCCTTCCTTCACAGCACTTTGAGTATTGTATACATGGGCCCCATACCACCGTGTGCCAAGCGCTTGACCGTTTAATGTAAGCTCGCTTACACCCTGAACATTTCCCAGGTCTATTTGCTCCACATTGCCGCGGGCAATGGTGATGGTCTTTTCATAGATCACCTTTCCGGCAAAATGCCTGGTTTGTTCCAGGGTGGACAGGTCAGCCAGTTTGTCCAGTTGCATCTGCTGCCGTTCACCATTCATATGTTCCAGTTGCAGGCTCCAGGCTCCCTGGACCACTTCTCCGCCTGGTTGGAGTGCCAGGGGTTGGTAGATTTCACCCTCCGAGCCGGTTTCAAAGACAATCAGCAGGGAGGTGGCCCTGGGAAGGGTCAACTCAATGGTGTTATTGCCATCGGTGGTGGGGTAGCGCAGTCGCTCTCCGGTTTCAGGATTCCATATCCAGGGCGAAAGTTTCTTGTCCACGTAAAACCTGGCTTTGAATGAAATGTCTTCTGACAAGCTTGAGTTGGCCATGAAAAACATGGGATGGTCGTTCAGAAGGTAGGGTGACTGAAGGAGATGCTTGTGGGGTTTATCAAATTCAATAAACGGTTGCAGTCCCACTTCATCCTGAAGTTTACCGTACCAGCGGATTAAGTCATCCCCGGGGGCAGCATACTCACTGATTTGCGCTCCGCCACTAATCATCAATTCTTCCACTTTGCTTCTTACAGAGGCATCGCTGACATCGGGTTTTTGTGCAGAAGCAGACTTAAAGGGTTTGGTTCTGATAAAGACGATACGTCCGCCCGTTTTGGTGAATGCTTCAAGAGCAGGGATGGTCTCCGGGTCAAGCGTCTCCACTTCAGGCGCGATGAGGGTCTTATATTTCCTTTCATTGTAAATCATGGATCCCTGCCCGAAGGTTGCTTCCCTGATGATCTTCTCGCTCACATAATCACATCCGCCGCCATTCTGGTGGATGGCTTCCCACAGGTTGTGCTGATATTCAGGATAATTTACTCCTGGCCAGGGATCGCGTTGCGGGCCATGTTTGAGCCAGAGGTCGGTAAGGGGCTGAAGGATGGCCACATTGGCTCTTGGGGTGGCATTTTGAAGGAGAAACGAGATGCGGGCTTTATAATCTGACCACCTCCTGAAATAGGGCCACCAGGTATTTCTCTCATTAAAATAGGTGCCATACCGGATCCATCCGGGAAACGGAGCTTCGGGTGGCGAGTAATTGAAACCATGCAGGATGGAGTGGGTTACACCCGAAATGTTGCTTTGATCTCCTGCCACCTTGATGTTCTCCAGTGTGGCCATAAAGGCCATCTGCGTATTGGTAATCTCCTCACAACTCACCACCTTTTTTCCATTAAGTGCTGCAGCCGAAGCCACAAATTTATTGCACATTTTGTGAGCCCTTCCCCTTTGTCCAACGTTGGGATACTCCCGTCCCACATCAGGGGAAAGCCAGGTTTCGCTATCGGGCAGGTCGATCTCCATGCTGGCCTCCAGGGGATGCATCCCCCTGCCATATGCCTGCATGCGGGTGAGCACATTGTTCTTGTGGCACCATGTGTTGAAGGTATCTATAAAGCGTTCTTTGAACAGTTCAATCCGGGTATGGTAGTAATCCAGTTCTACCCGTTTCAGGAACTCTGTGACCTCCTCCGGAAAGCGGGTCCCATACTCACCTTTGACGGGATCGCCCATTGATCCCACTTTTTTCAGTATAAATGGAAGATATGGCAAAACGGAGTATCCCCTTCTCGCTTCAAATTCAGAGGGGAGATCATCATTCCAGTTGGCGCCTTCCAGTTCCATGCTGTCACAGAACATGGCTCTGATATATTCACCCATATTCCCCATTTTTCCGTTTAGAAAGCCAGAGATCCTGTCCAGGTAATTTTCCACAGCAGGTTTGCTGTAATGGTTCAGGACAGGTCCTGCAGCACCAGGAGCACCATGTATCACAGCCATGTATCCGGTCAGTTTCACCACGAAGTAGAGAACCCATTTTCCGGGAGGCACCTCCACGGAAAGTTTATTTTCCTGGATGAGATCCATCAGATCTTCACCTTCCACAAACTCCGCTGATTCCCTTGGAAGCAGCCGAACCATCAGTAGATTACGGAAAACTTTGTCATGTTTGGAATGAATCTCAGGGTCCACCTTTTCCAGTACTTCATCAATATTGATCCGGAATGTGGTTCCGCCTTCAACATCCAGGGTCTCGATGGTCACCATTTGCGACTGCTCCTCCTTCTTTAAGAACTCCCCTCCAAAGGGCCAGCCCGAACCCACAATCATATCACAGATCATTCCCCGCTGCTTTGCTCCGCGGAGTGCCACTTCCAGCATGTCAAGCCACTCATCCTCAAATAGGGTGAGGGATTTATATCCCACCGGGTCGGCCCAATCGGGAAATGCAATGGGATTGATCTCAACACCTCCGATTCCAGCCTCTTTCATCACATCCAGCTCCCGCAAGATCTCTTTTTCAGTGAGCCGGTTTCCGTTCCACCACCAGCGCACAAAGAGCCTTGAACTGACCGGAGGATCCTGGAATCCTTCGAAGTATTCATCAAGCTGCCCCTCCTGAAGGGTCGTGTTCACACATCCGAGGAGGGAATCAATGAAGATAATGCCAGTTGTGGCTGCGGCACTGCTTTTTATAAAATCTCTGCGTTTCATTTTAATTCATTTTTAATTTCCAGGCTCATAGTTTATTCTCATACTTTTTTCTCCATTTTGCCAGTACCCTTCTCATCTTTTTCTCCAGTTTTTCATTTTTCAGGACCTGCTCAGGCAATTCCTGCGGATTGGTTTCCAGGTCATAAAACCCAGGATTTCCTTGTTCCTGCCATGGTCCTTCCCAGAAGTCTATGAGTTTGATCTGTCCGTCCAGCACAGCTGCTTTTGACCACCATCGCCAGATCATGGGTCCCCTGGATAAGGATTTTCCTTCCCAACTAGGGACCAAAGACACACCCGGGTATTCCAGGTCCTTATTAAGTTCCACACCGGCTATTTCTGCAAAAGTGATCAAGAGGTCCAGCGAACTAACCGGCTGATTATAAACCAGACCCGGCTCTATCTTTGGAGGATATGAGATCATATAGGGTATTCGGATCCCTCCTTCCAGAAGGTCTCCTTTATATCCCCTCCATGGATCATTCCTGGATTTGTTTGTTCCCGGATGATCCGGGTGTGGTGCCCCGTTGTCACTCAGGAATACAACCAGGGTATTATCCTTGATATCAAGCAGTTCCAGGGTTTCGAGAATTTGTCCGATCCCCCTGTCCAGGGCAGTCATCATCCCGGCAAAGATTCTTCTTTTTTCATCTTTTATATGACTGTATTGTTCCATATCTTCTTCTTTTGCCTGCAAAGGCATATGCGGGGCATTATAGCTCAGGTAAAGAAAAAATGGTTCATCCCGGTGCCTTTTGATAAACCTGGTACCTTCCTCTGAAAACAGATCAGTCAGGTAGGTCTCCGGAGGATATTCAGGAAACAGGAGCTCTTGTGTTCCTTCCCTGACTTCCATGACGGGTTCGAAGAACTGACGTTTCACCATGTTGGTGCTATCCTTTCCAAAAGGGAAATAAAAAGATAAACCACCATGATGGATAAAGTTATAATCAAAGCCTCTCCTCCAGGGGGCATCCGGCCAGGGGGATTTTTCAGGGTGGATGGGCTCTTCCCCGATATGCCATTTTCCCACAATCCCGGTTACATAACCGGCATTTTTCAGGACCTCTGCCATTGTCGGAATCATATTTCCGGAAGGTAATCCGCGGTTGTATTTATTGCCCTCATAAGCAAAGCGTATCTGGTTGATCCCTGTCATTAATCCGGCCCTTGAGGGACCGCACTGGGGTGCGCTGACATATGCTGCCGTATACCTGATACCGGAAGCGGCCAGCCGGTCTGTGGCAGGAGTGATGATCTCATTGCTTCCCTGGCAACCCAGGTCTGCATAACCCAGGTCATCCGCAAGGATCAGGATGATATTGGGTTTTCCCGATGCTGCAACATTAGAGAATCCCGATGTAAAGGTCCCTGCAAGACAACAAGAGACAAATACAATCAACTTTCGCATTGTTTTCATAGGAAAAAGATTATGTTTCTTCGAAATAAACTATGTTTCATTGGGTTTAGTGATTTACTTTGGCCAGGGCTTTCATCCTGGAGTCATTGGTCGAGCCATCTTCGTTGATGGTGGGGCAGAGCCATCCTCCCTCATCGTGTTCATTCCAGGCGTAGATGAGAATGGCCCTGGAGGGTGCTGCTTCCGGGTGTTCATCCACCCAGTCGCAACCCTCCTGGAGGTGGGCAGCGATCTCCTCCGGTGTTGGAAGGGCGAAATATTTTTCAATGTTCTGACCCGGTTTTTGCCAGCTGGTTTCCCAGGGAACCGGCCGTTCGATCCGGGGCAGCCTGTTCCAGCCTGAAGTGACCAGTGGGACTACTTCCTTACCGGTTACTGCACAGCTGTCCCAGAATTCGTGAGCTGTCCGGGTAAGTTCAGTATATGGCGAGCCGTGGTTTCCGCCATGGCCCCACTTGGCATAATCTGAGAGTGCTTCAGCGCCCATGATATTGGCCATACTTACCGCCAGATCCAGTTTGTGGTGCATCACAACGATATAGGGGTTGCCCAGATTCTCACGAACCGCCTCCTGGCGTAGGGAGTCCACCAGTTGCCTGGCCATTTGGGCTCCACCCACTCCTTTCACCCACGAGCTGTCGGGGCGAAAGAAATAGAGCAGGGGGCGGTCGCCCATGACCATCTGGTAACTGGGCTCATTCATCAGCCTTATCAGGTAGGGGATCCCCTCGGGATTTTCCTTTTCTCCGTTGAGGTGGCTGGCGCTTATTATGGCACAGAAATTGACGTCGGCTTTGTGCTTGCTGGAAAGGTATAATTCGAATCCCTGGCTCATTTCGGTACCTGATTTGTAAAGCAGGAAAGCCCAGTAATCTAGGCCACCGGATTTTGCATAGGTGATCTCCTGGTCCACGATCTCCTGGGTATAGCCATCGATGCGGATGGATGTGTCTGAGACGATGGTGGCGAAGAAGGGGGCCCTGGTCTGGTATTTCTTTGGGGAGAGAGACCGTTCTACGGCTTTGACTGGCCCCCCCCAGCCACCGTGGGCCACATTTTTGGTGGGTTGGTGCCAGGCATCCCACCGGATGGCTCCGACTGCGATTTTGTCCTGGGAATTTTCTGTTGAATTGCTGCATCCCGTTGAGAAACCGATCAGGAGCACAATTGAAACGGCTGTCAATATTCTTATCAGATTTTTCATAATTTTGATGGTTTATTCATCATAGGGGATTTATTTATCTCCAAATACTTCCTTGATGGCCTTCAGATACTCCATGCCATTAATCGTATCGGGTTCAAGGTAACTGCCTTCTCCCCATTCATTCCAGGAATTGATGGTGATGATGCGTTCATTTTCAGGCTTGCTGAGTGTCATTTCTTTGGCTTTTACCAGGTATTTCTTGAATGAATCGGGGGCATTATTTACCATCACAGGACCAAACGGATAATCGCTGCGCTCCATCCATTCGGAATCAGGGACATCCCTGCATCGGGGAGAAGAATCCCAGCCCATGGAAACATTGATATGATAGGGCACTGATATCTCACTGGCCGGATTCTCCAGTCCATTGACCCCACCCCCGGATTCAACGCACTTAAAATAGGCATCGGCGGCTTTCGTATATTCTGTGGCCGGAGTATCAGGCAAATTGTTGTGGTGAATCCAAACATAGGTGGTGGTGCTGTTGATCCCTAATTCCTCAATGGTTTTCTCCATATCATCTTTCAATCCCCATAGTACCCCATTCAGGTGTAGGTCGGGAAAACCGGCTGCTTTGACTTTTGCACGGAATTCTTCAATGGCTTCAGCGACTTTGTTATAATCATTTCCATATGTCTCCAGAAAGCTATTCATCTGGTATATGGAGAAATAGGGACATCCATCGATCTTCCAGTATGAAGGGTGGCAGAAATAGTTATCAATGACATAATCTGTCAGGTTTTCAAATGTTTCAGGCTTGACAGCTCCTTTATGGTCCTGGCCCAGGTTATGGTTGCACCACATAAGGGAAAACTTCATTCTGTCGTTATTGGGTGCTTGTAAAAAACCCTCCTCCAGGGCCATATAAAGGTATTTGCTTCCGCTCCATCCGTAGGGTTCATCTTCACCTGTTGGGCCAGGGATCAGATCGGCAAAATACCAGTCAAATATGAACACATCCAGGCCATGGTCTGCTGCGGCGTCTATTTTCTGTGCCATATGCCGAGGTTCATTTTCGTTGGTATAGCCCCAAAGGGGGACCTTGGGTTGCTGATGGCCTTCGAATCTTGGTTTTGCATCATGTACTCTTTCCCATTCCGAATCTTCGAAAGGCCCCCAGTTGGGGAAATAGTAGGTAGCTACGACCACCTCATCCTTATGAGGATCAGTATTTGCCTTTGAGGGACCGGTTTTAACCTGGTTTTTGCAACTGAAGGCAATAATAGACAATACTATCAGTATTGTTACTGAAACTTTTTGTATGGGGATTTTCATGATATTTGTTTTATTTTTTCCAGATATTCAGGCTGCTCCATTTCCCGGGGATCAAGTTTATCATAGCTTTCAAAACCCCGGCCGTCCTTTCCTGGATTGTAGTTGTAATTCAGGGTGGGCATGGGAGCATCCACTTCCCTGAGGTGTTGGTTCATCAGCTCCTTCAGCTCTTTCAGTTTCTCCGGAAATTTCTGTGACAGGTCCTTTGCTTCGGCGATGTCCTCAGACAGGTTGAAGAGTTCGATCCGTCCGGTCTCATAGTTCTCCACGATCTTCCAGTCACCTGACCTGGCTGCTCCATGAGGGGGCATGGTCTGGTAATGGGGATAGTGCCAGAAGAGCTCTTTGCGATCGAGTGCTCTTTTTCCCCCATCCAGAATGGGCAGCAGGTTGATTCCGTCTTTATGCGCTTCAGGCAACAGTTGGATTCCCCCCATGGCCAGCATGGTGGGGTAAAGATCCATGCTGATTACCGGGTAATCTGCCACAGCATTTTTTTGAACCCCCGGACCTGCCACGATCATGGGTACCCTGATCCCTCCTTCGTAACACTGTGATTTCCCACTCCTTAA
This sequence comes from Bacteroidia bacterium, assembly GCA_030596245.1. Lineage (GTDB taxonomy): Bacteria > Bacteroidota > Bacteroidia > Bacteroidales. Next base: position 21,958 of record JAUVKN010000016.1, read on the forward strand.
TGGCAGGTTACTGGTAGCAATCCTTCCACCAACATTACTCAATCCGCCGTTGTCGGAAAAGAAGAGAACATACGTATGATCCATAATTCCCATCTCTTCCAGGCTTGACATTAGCAATCCGAAACTTTGGTCCAGGTAGTCGATCATGGCACCCATGGTGGGATTGTTCTGTCCGTTACCTCCGGTGGGCTTTTGTCCATATGCTTCCTCCAGGTCATCTCTTGCTTCCAGCGGCACATGCACGGTATTGTGTGAGATGACAGCCAGGAAGGGTTCCTTTTTATTCTCTTTGATAAACCGGATGGCCTCTTTTGTATAGTAAAAAACATTCTTTGGATCATCAGGGCTGATGGTGTTATAGTTATTCTCTATCACAGTTTCAAAACCGTGATACCCGGCTTCCAGGGATCCCATGTGCCATTTTCCTGCATGGAAGGTTTTGTAGCCATGGTCACGAAATACTTCAGCATACGTGATATCACTCATTTTAAGATATTTAAACCAGCCAGCAGGAGGATTGAGTTTTGAATGTGGCCGGATCACACCCGGAATGAAGGAGGTCATCCCGATGCGCGCAGGATACTGCCCGGAAAGGATGCTGGCCCGGGTGGGGCTGCAGGTGGGGTGGGCCGAGTAGGCCTGGGAAAAACGTACTCCATTAGCGGCAAATTGATCCAGGTTGGGGGTATGGTAGTAAGTACTTCCATAACATCCCAGGTCCATCCATCCCAAGTCATCGATCAGGACGAGGATCACATTGTTTGAGGGACGGGCATTGAGAACGGGGGAGAAGATCAAAAAGAACGCCAATAAGAATGAAGACCAAAGAGTGCACATTTGATTCAGATTTTATATAAAATTACAACTTGGCCACCAAAACCTTTAACCACCCCATTGAAGAATGATTGGGTTTATGGCTTTTTTTCCAGGTTTCAGATAATTACTACATTAAAAGTAGCTTAAACCACCTGGAGCGGTTCATTTGTTTGATTCAAATTGTTGCGATAATGTAACATCATTATCAGATTTGTTTCATACACGTTGTGAAAGCTTGATATTAAGGTCTTGAAATTGTATTTTTAGTAGAATGAGATCTATGGAATAGATTTTAGCCGTTATTGCTAAGTTAGTTTAGTATAAAACAACAAAATAGACAATGATGAAAAGAATATCTGTAATTAGAAGAAGGGTTATTAGGCAGGGATTGTTGATCGCAGGATTGGGTCTATTGTTTTCCCACAATCAGGCATCAGCTCAGAATACAATTGATGCCATCAATCCGCCAAAAATCATTGAATTTCTTGCAGACCAGCCCATGACGCGTGCTGGACGCCCTTTTGTTATTTTAGCTACGATCACAAATCCTGCGAAGGTGACAGTCATTGTGAAGGCTTCACTTATTGTGCCGGAAGGCATTTCTCATAAGGGTAAGGCCGATCATCAATTAAACCTGTTATCCAATGATACAGTAACGCTTCGATGGACAATTATCGGGGAGAAACCGCTTTATGAAGAGT
>JAUVKN010000080.1 GCA_030596245.1 Bacteroidia bacterium
TCGAAACTCACATTCATGACCGTCTGAATGACAGGCCGTTCAGATGTAACTATGACCACTTCCTCGTCATGGTAATAGAATGCCGGTCTGATCCCCCATGGATCGCGCATGGCAAAAATGTCCCCATGGCCCATCATTCCAGCCACGGTATAGCCACCATCCCAGCGCTTGCTTGCTCCCCCAAGTATCTTACCCACATTCAGGCTCCTTCCAATCTGTTCGGTAATGTCCTTGTTGGTGTAGCCCTCTGATTTGAACTGATCGAACAATCGCTGGTTCTCATTGTCCAGAAAATGGCCCACCTTTTCCAGCATGGTTACCGTATCGGAATACTCCTTGGGATGTTGCCCCAACTCCACCAGGATTTGGAACAATTCGTCCACATTGGTAAGGTTGAAATTCCCGGCCATTACCAGGTTTCTGGTCCGCCAGTTATTTTGTCGCATCACCGGATGCAGGTTCTCTGTAGTGTTAGAGCCAAAGGTCCCATAACGAAGATGACCCAGGTACGCTTCGGCTACAAAAGGCAGGTTCATCTTTGCCCAATTTGGATCATTAAGGGCTTCCGGGTGGTTCCGTCCGGCCTCGCTGAAATTTCCGTATATTTTTCGAAAAATCTCGTTGATGGCTGAGGAACCTGTCTCCCTGTACCGGTTGAAATACTTTCTTCCCGGGGGAGAATCCAATTTCAGACTAACAACCCCGGCACCATCCTGGCCCCGGTTCCTCTGCTTCTCCATTAAAAGATATAACTTTTCCAATCCATACCTCCAGGATCCGTAGGTAAGTTGATAGTGTTCTAGCGGTTTGAGCAGCCGGACCAGTGCAATACCACACTTGTGTTTAACTTCATCAGTCATGAAAAATTGGATCTGCTATTTAGTGCTTTTAATGTTGATATAGCCCGGTACAATAATTAGGTTGGGAAAATACTTTCTTATTTTATCATACATTTTCAGGGCCTCGCTCTTTGTCCTGCAATCGCCCACATATACCTTAAAGTACGGTTCATCGTATCGGTTGTAGGCGTCTATCCCTGGATAATATGAAAGGAATTTTGCCTTTATCCGTTGCTGCTCCTCTTTGGCGCCCAGTCCGCTTTCAGAGTAGATCCTGATGCGATACCCGGGAATGCCGGAATCCTTTCTGTTCCTGATCATGAACTTGTAATAGTTAGCCACAAGCAGGCTGTCCACCTGGATATCTACCTGGTCACCAACCTTATCATCCTGCAGGTGAAGCAGGATATCACCCCCGGAAGAAGTAGTTTGACCTGACTGCCCATGGACCAGGAGACCTGTATATATGAAGCTTATAATTAATAACAGGGTACGCATCATCCGGCTCATTTGTGGGACAAAAATAATCAAATTTGTATTCTGTCAGTCATTCAAATGATAATTTGACTATTTTCGCCAAATGCAGCAGATAACACGAAACAAAGTGAGACGGAGAGAGGTGCTGGCCGGATTGATTATCATCCTCGTTGCTTTTAGTTTCATCACCTCTTTGCTGCTTGATTTTAATTTTGTGAGTCCTTATGCCACCTTGCAAGAGGACCTTTCCTACCTGTCTGATCACATTCAGAATCAAAGCATAAGTTCATGGTCCTGGCTCGCCACTGGCCTGCTCACCTTCATTGCTGTCCCATTTTATGTAGTCATTTTTAGCAATAAACTAAAGGTTCTGCACTATGTAAACGGGCTGTTACTGCTGGGGGTGTCAGCAGGATTTGTGGTGATGGGATTGGTGGGTCTGGAATTACACCAAACCATGGTCCAAAGCTTCGGAGAAGGCTTAGAACATGTAGATGAGCTGATGAAACTCGATCTGCTTGAACGATTCAGGGAGGAACAGTTTTACAGACACATCGGAAGCAGCTTCATGGGACTGTTTGCCATTGGATTAAGTCTGTCAAAATTCAAGCTGGAAAGGTTCCCGCTTTTCTCAATGATTTTATTGATATTATCGGGTCCGGCCCTGATCTTTTTCAACTGGTATGATCCGGATCACCTGGTCAGGACCATGGCCATGGCTGGCATCATGATCGGTGTGGTGGTATTCAGTGTAAGGCTGATCAACAGTGGAGTGTCATCCTAGTGTCCTGTCAACTCAAGAGTTCAGGGTTCATTCATTGATGGCTTCCGACACCTCATCTGTCACATTCAGGTTGTGTGAAACGGCCTGTACATCATCATCATCTTCAAACTCTTCAACGATTTTCATGATCTGCACCCCCTGCTCAACTGTAAGGTCCAGGGCATCATTAGGAATTCGCTGCAGCTCAGCACTGTCAGCTTCCAATCCCATTTCCTGAAGCTTCTTCTGGACATTGTGAAAATCTTCCATGGGAGTGGTAATCATAAAGGTATCCTCCTCCAATTCCAACTCCTCCACTCCGGCATCGATCAGCTCCAGTTCAAACTCTTCCGGATCCAGTTCGCCTTTCGCCAGACTGATGACCCCCTTGCGATCAAACATGAAACTGAGCGATCTATTGGTCCCCAGGTTACCTCCCCTTTTATTGAAAATAGACCTGATGTTGCTGACCGTCCGGTTCCTGTTGTCGGTGAGACAATCCACAAAAACTCCGATCCCGTGTGGCAGCATTCCTTCGAAGGTTAACTCCATGAACGAGGAGTTATCCTTATTGGCTTTAGAGATGGCCCGCTGTATGGTATCCTTGGGCATGTTCATCCCCTTGGCATTCTGAACAGCAGCGCGAAGTCGCGGATTGGTTTCGGGATCTGAACCACCCTCAGAGGCGGCAACGGTTATCTCCTTGATAATTTTGGTGAAGAGTTTTCCCCTTTTGGCATCATTTGCGCCCTTCTTGCGCTTGATGGTCGACCATTTGCTGTGTCCTGACATAATTGCTGATTTTCTGTAAAATTAGAAAAATGCCGGGTTTCTGAAAAGCAATTAGCGCCGGATTACCTGAACCCCTCCGAAAACCACATCCACTTTGATGTCAATGGCCGCTGTATCGGGTGACCAGGAATCACTCTCATAGATCGTTGTACCGAATACGGCCGTATTCCCATCGGGCAACTCTGCTCCTGCAAAAACAGCATCGGCTGTGATCCTGACGGGTTTGTCCCTGGGAATAATAATCTGAGTCCCTCCGAATACCGTGCTGACCTTTGCATGAAAACTTCCCTTGTCAAGGTCCACATTGGTAAAATCGTACACTCCTTTGGCAAAAAGCACGGTATACTCTTTGCCCGTTTCAGGGTTATCATACACCCTTTCATTAAAAATAGTATCCTCTGGTTCAAAATGATGGGAAGGGATTAAAACCCTTCCGAATAGTACTATGATCCCCAGAAGAATGAGAAATATACCCACCAACACTTTAAAAACCGGGAAATCTACATTGAAAACAACTTTGATGATGAGTGCGATACCCAGCAAGAGTAAGAATGCACCCCAAAATAATCCAGCTCCCATTTTCATGTGTTTAAATTCATAAATAATAACTTCAGATTGTGATCATTTCTACTGCAATATTAAAGACTCTCCTCCACCCGCAGAACAACTAATCGGTAAACGAACCCCAATTGTCGGTGAATGGTCTTTTTTCAACTGTTTCAAATTTTTAAGGTTCATGTTCGTTTCCTATCTTTGCCCCCCATGTCGTCACGAAAACTCTACATAGAAACCTATGGTTGCCAGATGAATGTGGTGGACAGTGAAGTGGTGGTCGCCATTCTCCAGCAGCACAACTATCAGCTGACCGAAGAGGTGACTGAAGCAGACCTGGTGCTGATCAACACCTGCTCTATTCGCGACAATGCGGAACAGCGTGTCAGGTCAAGGCTCAGGGAATTCAAACGTATCAAGCAGCAGAACAGAGGGGTTTCGGTGGGTGTGATCGGATGCATGGCGGAACGACTCAAGGAGAAACTCCTGGAGGAGGAGACCGTGGTGGACCTGGTAGTGGGTCCCGATGCCTATCGCGAACTTCCAGCCCTTTTGCAGGAAGTGGAGAGTGGGCAAAAAGGGATCAACACCCTTTTGTCGATGGAAGAGACCTATGGGGACATTCGCCCGGTAAGGATGGATCGAAACCATGTTACCTCTTTTGTGGCCATTATGCGGGGGTGTAATAATTTCTGTGCCTACTGTGTGGTTCCCGGAACCCGTGGTAGGGAACGGAGCCGTGATCCGGAAACCATCATCAGGGAAGCCACAGGGTTGTTCAATAAGGGGTACAGGGAAGTTACCCTGCTGGGACAGAATGTGAACTCCTATCGATGGGTGAACGGAAGCCGGGATCTGACCTTCGAAAATATACTTGAACAGGTTGCAAAGATCGACCCCCTGTTGCGGGTCAGGTTTGCCACTTCCCATCCAAAAGATATGTCGGACGAACTATTGAGGGTGATGGCTCGCTTTCCTAACCTTTGCAAGGCCATTCACCTTCCGGTCCAGTCGGGAAGCTCCGCCGTACTGGAAAGGATGAAACGAAAATACACCCGGGAACACTACATGGAAAGGATCTCAGCCATGCGAAAACACCTTCCGGGAGTCTCCATCTCCACAGATATCATTGCCGGCTTTTGCGGAGAGACGGAGGAGGAGCACCAGCAGACACTCAGCCTGATGGAGTGGGTAGGGTACGATTTCGCATATATGTTTAAGTACAGCGAACGTCCCGATACATTTGCAGCCAACAAATATAAAGACGATATCCCGGATGAGGTTAAGTCACGCCGGCTCCAGGAGATTATCCAATTACAGAACAGACTTTCACTGGAGAGTAAAGAGCTGGATGTGGGACAAACCTATGAGGTACTGGTGGAAGGAACGTCGAAGAAGTCGGAAGAACACCTGTTCGGACGCACTTCCCAGAATAAAGTGGTTGTTTTTCCAAAGGGAACGTTTAAACGGGGCGACTATGTAGATGTTACCATTAACAGCTGTACTTCCGCCACCCTGATCGGGACTCCGGTTCAATCATAAGAGCTCTGCTGAGGGAACCTGCCATCAATCAAGTACCACAAGGATCTTTTCTTCGCTATGTTCATGGGTACAGAAAGTGAACCTGCCCTCCAGTTTTACGAGGGTGATCAGTTCTTTCACATCCTCGGTTATGTTGCACAACTTAAACTGGCTTCCATGTTGACTGGCCCATTCGGTAATATCCTGCAAAACCTCAAATCCAGCCGTATCAATGAACTTGATACCCTCCAGATTAAAAACCACTGAAGTTCCCGGCTCTTTTAAAAGCTCCTGCAGTTGTTTCTTCACCAATCCCGAAAAGAGGGTGTTCAATCTGTTCACCTGGAACAGTTCCACCCTGCAGGTTTTGCCTTCTCTTGAAATCTTAAGCATATCTACGGGTCACAATAGTCAGGACGTAAAGTAAAGCGTATCAAATACACCTGATACTATTTCGGCTTTAAGTTATTCACAAATAATCGTGAATTAAAACTAACTTTCACGATTCAATTTAATTTCAATTCTTTCTAAATAGACTTGCACACCATGAAAGGCCCACTAGTCGCGTATGTACTAATAATGGTTTCTCTGAATGGCACTCTCGGCCAGGAGTCGCAGGTTGAAGTGAACCACGAGGGAAAAGCATTTACCTCACTCAAGCACGCCTGGACCGCTCAGTGGGTTACCCATCCCACAGAATCCACCCTGGATTATGGGGTTTTTCATTTCAGGAACAGGTTTGAACTGGAGAGCGTACCTTCCAGGTTTGTCATTCATGTTTCAGCAGATAACCGTTACCGTCTGTATGTAAACGGACAATATGTCTGTTTTGGCCCGGCCATTGGAGATATCAATCATTACCGTTATGAAACTGTGGATATCGCCCGTTTCCTGACCCAGGGAGAAAATGTGATCGCTGCAGAAGTCGTTAACTTTGGTGAGTATCGCAGGGCGGCACAGCAGACTTTTCAAACTGCATTCATTGTACAGGCAGAAGAGTCCACCGGAATTAGCCCTGAAATTAACACCGGCACCGGCAGGTGGAAAGTCATCAGAAACAGCGCTTACACACAGATCCCATTTACAAGTGACTCTATAAAAGCCTATTATGCAGCTGGACCGGGTGAATCCATCGATGCATCCAAATATCCATGGGGATGGAACTCGCTGGATTTCGATGATTCAACATGGCTGGATCCAAAACCCGGCACTGTTGAATTTGCCGTGGGACGAGGCTTCCTGTATGGCAGTACCTGGTTCCTGGTCCCCCGACAGATCCCTATGTTGAAAGAGGTACCAGAACATTTTTCAAAGATCGTGCGGGTGAAGCACCTGGATCAACTGAAGCCCTTTATCAGGGAGTCAGTAACAGCCACCATTCCTGCCCATACAAGTGCAACCATTTTGCTGGATAACCGGGTTCATACCATCGGATTTCCGGAGTTGATCATCAGCAAAGGGAAAGGATCTCATCTAAAAATCACCTATGCCGAGGCCCTGTTCCTTGACGGTAACAACCATGCCACCTCTTCTGAGGATCATTTTGATCCGGGCGACAGGAAAGGGAACAGGAACATCATTGAGGGGAAGGAGATCATGGGGTACTATGACCGGATCACGGCCGACGGCGGAAATATGCGAATGTACAAGCCACTCTCCCTCAAAACTTTCAGGTATGTGCAGCTTGATATTGAAACCCGGGATGAAGAGCTGGTCATTGAGGATTTCTACAATGTAAACACCACCTATCCATACCAGGAAAAAGCCTCTTTCAAAAGTGACGATCCCCGGCTGGACCAGATCTGGGATATGGCATGGAGGACCATCAAAAACTCTTCCGGTGAGAACTTCTTTGATCCCTATTATGAACAGCTCAACTATATAGGTGATGCCAGGATCGAGGCCATGGTCTCTCTCTATGTTTCTGGTGATGATCGTTTGATGCGAAAGTCCATTCAGCAGTTCGACGACTCCAGGCTTCCCAATGGACTCACCCAAAGCCGTTACCCCTCTTACATCGTTCAGGTGATACCCACATACTCACTGCTCTGGATTGGAATGATACATGATTACCTGATTTACAGGGATGATCCTGAGTTTACAGGGCAGTTCCTTCCGGGTATAAAAAGTGTACTTGGCTGGTTTGAAGAGAGGGTCGATTCCACGGGAATGGTCACTGACCTTGAGTGGTGGAATTTCACCGATTGGGCCCAGGGTTTTGCCAACGGGATCCCCCCGGGGGCTGACAACGGATATTCAGCGAACGTGGCGTTACAGTATGTGTATGCCCTTCAGAATGCGGTGGATATTTTCAACTATTTTGGTCATACGGCAGAAGCAGAGAAATATGACCAGTTGAAAAAATCGATCCAACATGCAACCATGAAGCGGTGTTACAACATATCGTCGGGACTGATCGCTGAGACTCCTGAAAAGCAGTTCTATTCCCAGCACACCAACATCTGGGCCATTTTAACCAACACGGTAGCTGAAGAGCAGCAACCACAATTGATGGAAAAGATACTGGCCGAAGAGCATCTGATCCAGAGTACCATCTATTTCAAGTTTTACCTGTTCAGAGCGCTCCAGAAAGCTGGGATGGGAAATAAATACCTGGAAATGTTAGCCCCCTGGGAGCGCATGACTGAAAAAGGCATGACCACTTTTGGCGAACGGGACATCAATCCACGTTCTGAATGCCACGGATGGAGTGCAAGCCCCTGTTTTGACCTGTTGCACACCGTGGCCGGAATTTCTCCCGGATCACCAGGGTTCGAAACTGTAATGATCCAGCCCAATCCGGGTAATTTGCAGGAGATGAAGGTGGAGTTTCCTCACCCGAAAGGCATGATCCTGTTATCTCTGGAAAGAAAGGGGAATAGAGGATTAAGCGGAGAGATCGTTTTGCCGGCAACGCTGAAAGGAACTTTCATCTGGAAAGATTTCAGGTTGGAACTAAAGGAGGGCCTGAATGAAATTGTTGTAAATTAACCTTTTAAAATCATGTACTCCATGAAAAATAAATTTATTCCCTGTCTGGTTCTCGTTTTGACTTTTGTTTTACCGGTTCAGTCCCAGAATGATGTCAATCTGTTTGACTTCTGGAAGTTTTATACTGATGCGGAAAACGTGATGTATAAAAGCTCGTGCAATCTGGCTTTTGAACAGCTTCGGGAAAGAGAGGCAACAATTGCACAGTTGCATACGAAAAGTGACTACCTGACAAGACAGGAGACAGTAAAAGACAAATTGTTAAAACTTATTGGGCCTTTCCCCGAAAAAACACCCTTAAACTCCCGTGTTACCGGTGTGATCAGGAAACAGGATTACCGGGTTGAAAAGGTTATTTTTGAATCCATTCCGGGATACTATGTAACCGCTGCCCTGTTTATACCTGAAAAGCGAAAAGGGAAAGCCCCTGCAGTCATATATGCGAGCGGGCATACCACAAATGGTTTCCGCAGTGAAACCTATCAGCACATCATCATTAATCTGGTAAAAAAAGGTTTCGTTGTGCTGGCATTTGATCCTGTCGGTCAGGGAGAGCGTCTGCAGTACTTTGATGAAAAGAAGGGCAAATCCCGTTTTGGCCCTACTGCTGAACATTCATACCCCGGAGCACAATGTTATATTTCCGGATATTCCCCTACCAAATACTTCATCTGGGACGGGATCAGATGTGTGGATTATTTACTTACCAGAAAAGAGGTGGATCCCCAAAGGATCGGTATGACCGGAAGGTCGGGTGGCGGTACACAGACAGCCTTTACAGCCGCCGTTGATGACAGGATATTAGCCGCAGCCCCTGAATGTTTTATTACAAGAATGAAGTATGTACTGAAATCAATCGGGCCGCAGGATGCAGAACAGAACCTGGTCCATATGATCAGTGAAGGGCTGGATCATGCAGACCTGCTGGAGGTGAGGGCGCCCAGACCCGGCTTAATGATCACAACCACCCGGGATTTTTTCAGCATTCAGGGAGCCCGGGAAACTTTTAATGAGGTGAAACACTTTTATCAGGCATTAGGAGAAGGAGAGCTCATAAATATGGTTGAAGATGATGATGTTCATGCTTCCACAAAAAAGAACCGGGAAGCGATGTACGCTTTCTTTCAGAAGTACCTGGACAATCCAGGCAGTCCGGCAGATCTCGAAGTTGAAATTTTTGAAGAGAAGAAGTTGCAGGTCACAGAAACCGGTCAGCTGGCAACATCTGTGAAGGGTGAAACGCTCTACTCTTTGAACAGAAAAATTGTGAAGAATCAAAATGCAAAGTTAAAGCTATACAGAAGCAGTGAGGATTTTGATGAGCATATGATTAAGGTAAGTCATGAAGCAAAACAGTTGTCAGGTTTTAAATATCCTGAGAGTTTTGGGAAAGCTCTGTTTTCAGGCCGATATGTGAGAGGGGAGTATATTCTGGAAAAATACCTGGTTCCGGGGAGTGGTGAAACTATGTTGCCTGCAGCCCTGTTTATGCCCGTTGAAAAACGGAACAATGAAGTGGTTCTTCTGTTGGATGAGCGGGGAATGGAACAGGCTGCCCATAAGGATAGCCTGTTGATAAATTCAATGCTTCAACAGGGCTATTCTGTTTTGCTGTTTGATGTTCCGGGCATAGGTAGTCTGGGACCAGGTTATCTGAGAGGGGATGCCTATATTGACAATACCTCATTCAATCAGTGGTTTGCGGGAATTCTAACGAATAAGTCAATTGTAGGAATGAGGGCTGAAGATATCCTTAGGATCATGCACTTTATTAAAACCGATTTTGGAGAATTTGAGGTTATATCTGCCCTCGCATCCGGGGCAACCGGCAGTGAATTGCTGCATGCGGCTGTTTTTGATACGTCCATTCAAAAAGTAGGTTTAATTCAACCATTTATAAGTTTTGCAGATATTGCACTCATCCGCGAATATTCACCGGCATTTATTCCATCGACAGTCGCAGGAGCGATTGAAAAATATGATCTGCCCGACCTGATGGCAGCTCTTTGTCCCCGGAAAGTACTGATCATAAACCCTCTTTCAGGAAATGGGGATCCTGCAGGGGATCATGAAACATTGTGTTACCTGACCTATCCCAACATTGTATTCACCCAAAAGGGAGTTAAAGACAACTTTAACCACTGTGTTGTGGAGGAAGGTCAGCCGGTTTCTAACCAAATCATTGAGTGGTTAAAATAGAAGTTTTGACTATCTGTCTGATTCTACAAAATCAAAACCCAGCAAAACGGCTACATCTTTTATTTGCTGTCTCAGGTCACCAAGCGTTGCATTGGTATGAATTCCATACAGATAAGGCAAATGTTGATCCCGTATTTTTTTGGCATCAACCTTAGCAATTACCTTTGCGGTACACATTACATTGTACAAGTCTTCCCCACCGGTATATATCTCGTAACCATTGACTGTTTCACCTGTGTGCAACCTTATTGTCCTGTTAAGAGAATGGATCTCCCAGAAAGTAACAGGCTCACCTACTGGCCATTCTGAAGTTATTCCGGTTGAAGAACCAGGTTCTTCCGGCAGTTCTCTTACGGGGCTTTCTGCATGGGTCCTGATGGTATAGGGAAGCTTGCGTTCATCTCCATAGGGATTGACAGGAATCCCACAATGCAAAACAATTTCCACATCGTTATAAACATCATATATGACATCCCCAAGCATACTTGTCTTTCCGGTCAGTAAATATGCCAGAACCTGGCTCATTAACATATCCGGATAATTCTGACAGACAGCCTGTATGCCCCTGATTTTAAATCCAAGCTCTAAACCCAGTCCGGGATTATAGCGGTCTTTTGGCTCACCACTTCCGGTAACCGACCTGATATGCGTCGACACGGCATTGCAGTTGTATTTTTCTCTTAATGCCTCCAGCGCAAGATAGCCCCTGGCAGTTTTAGTGATCTCTGATCTTGACGCTTCTACTTTTTGTGCACCATTGATCCATTGATCTGCTACTTCTTTCGCCTTTCTGGACTTGATTTTTTGATAGGTCTCGTAAAACTCCCCGGCTTCAACCTGAACAATCTCTACACCAAATATTTCATTAAAATTTTGAAGATAACGTTCGTTATGATCCTTGGGGAAGACCTGATTGAGGTCCCCCCTGTAATTGACCTGTGCAATAATTTCATCTTTTGCTCTTTTCACCATCAGTATTCGGGTTTCCTTAAGCTCTTTAATGGCCTGGATCAGTTTAATCTTGTATACCAGATCCATAAACATATTTTCACTTGCCGCAGGAGCAGAAAGATTCCTTCTGTCAAGCTGAGCGGTTAAGATTTTCACATCTTTGTAATCAGTGCCTCCCTTAAGTATCGCATCTTCATCTGTTTTCCCTGTAGCAAATAAGTACCAGGGCTGATTCATAAACTCCCAGAGATTATATACTGCTATTGTGGGTAATCCGGTAAAAGCCAACCTGTAGTCTCCATCTATCCCTCCGATGATCAGTACTCCATCGTAGCTTTCCTTTTTCATTTGAAGTTCATCATAGGCAGCGCTGCGTGTACCTTCCCATACCATGAAATCTATTCCTTCGCATGCCTGCTGAAGTTCAGATAAGAGCTGATCATTTGTTGTAAAAGTCATGGGAGCACCGCCAGATCCTGTACAACCACAACCATGTGAAGTAAACACAGTGAATATCCTGGTATGCTGGCTTTGAGCCAATAAGAACAAAGAAGAAAACAAAATTAATGTCAGGCTAAAAAAGATCTTTTTCATGAGTTGAAGTATTTAAGATGGCTATTGTTTATCTGATTTTCGATATAAGTGAACAGTGTTTATAAAATGATCGATTCATTTTTTTACATTTACGGTTCATCTATGTAATTCAACAAAAAATCTTCACAACTCAACCAAACCTGAATTGAAACGAATTTTTCTTTGATTTCAAAATGTTGAAGTAACTTACAGTAAAATAATTGAAACCAGGTATGAAAACTTAAAATAAATGAAAAAATACTTACCACTGCTTGCAGTACTGATACTGGCTTGCTCACGGACACCTGAGTTCAACACTTTTCCGAAGATTGATGCACATGTGCATCTGGAAACAGGTGATGACTCTTTTGTAGAAATTGTTGAAGAGAACAATTTTAAAATGCTAACTCTGGTTACTCGCTCTGTCCCACAACCTGAGATCGATAAAGAATTCGAATATGCCCGGGCTCTCCATGTAAAACACCCTGATGTCATTGGGTTTGCAACCACCTTTACCATGGATGGATTCGGGGAACCGGACTGGGAGGAAAAGACCATTGATTGGCTCCGGAAGAGTTTTGATGAGGGTGCTATTGCTTTAAAACTCTGGAAAGACATTGGCATGACATTCCGTGATATGGACAGCAGTTTTATTTTCATAGACGATCCCCGGTTTGATCCCATATTGAATTTTGTTGAAACCCAGGGAAAAACCTTTGTCAATCACAATGGAGAACCCAGGAACTGCTGGCTTGCGATAGATGAGATGACAGTGAGGGGTGACAGTAGTTATTTTGCAAATCATCCGCAATATCATATGTATCTGCATCCCGATTATCCCTCCTACGAAATGCTGAATGCTGCCAGGGATCGCATGTTGGAGAAGCACCCCAATCTACGGTATGTAGGTTGTCATCTTGGGAGCCTGGAATGGGATGTGGATGTGCTTGCAAAGACATTGGAGAGGTTTCCAAATATGTCGGTGGATATGGCAGAACGCATATGTCATTTTAAAATACAGGAGAGAGATAAAGTCCGTAACTTTTTCATAAAACATCAGGATCGATTGCTTTATGGAACAGATATTGGATTCCGGAGCAATGGTTCCGGTGGTACAAGCTTAGACTGGGCACAAGACGTTCTCGACAATATCTGGCTGAGCGACTGGGAGTACTTTACGACGGACAAGATGTTGACTCAGGATGACAAGGTTCAACATTATCAGGGATTAAAACTCCCGGAATCTGTGTTGAGAAAGATCTATTTTGAAAATGCCATGAACATGTATCCTGGACTGGGGAAAAAACTATAGGATAAAGAGCGTCAAAAGATTCTCAGAAAAGATGTTCAGAAAAATTATGTGAGCTCTTCATGGCGACCGGTTTACGGTGAAAAAAGTGAATACCCGGAGGTATTTTCAGAGATACTTATCAGTGTGCAGGAAGGTGAAAGGCAATGGCCTGGCAATCATGATTGAAAGAATTGATTGAAAATCACCTACAGGCAATAATTATAGTACAGTACTATGAAACGAACATGAACTTTTTTAAGCAGATGAAAAACAAACTGCATTTTTCCCTGGTTCTCTTATTAATCAACCTTATCACACTACAGGCACAGGATGATGTCACTTTGTTTAATTACTGGAGGTACTATTCTGATGCTGAAAACTCCCTGTACAAGTATTTTTGTGCAACCGCTCTTCAGCAACTGGAAGAGAGGAAAGCTGCAGTTGATAAGCTGCAAACAGAAGAGGAGTGGAAAAAAAGACAAGCCGATGTCCGTCAAAAACTGCTTGAAATTATAGGTCCTTTTCCTGATAAAACTCCATTGAATGTCCGTGTCACAGGAACAATCCAAAAGGAGGGTTTTCGCGTGGAGAAGCTGATCTACGAGTCAATGCCCAACTACTTTGTGACAGCTGCACTCTTTATCCCGGATAATCTGAAGGGCAAGGCTCCTGCAATTCTAAACCCCATAGGACACAGCACAATAAGCTTTCGCAGGGATGTTTATCAGCATACCATCATTAACATGGTGAAAAAAGGATTTATTGTGTTGACCTACGACCCCATTGGCCAGGGGGAACGGTTGCAATATATTGACAAAGCAACGGGCAAGTCCAGGTTTGGATCGACCCAGGAGCATTCATATCCCGGAGCACAATGTTTCATATCAGGATATTCA